>JAEZNF010000027.1 GCA_023441845.1 Bacillota bacterium
CTCTTGGATATAGGTACAGAGGTCAGCTTTAAAGGGAAAAGCCTCTATGTAAGCGATGCGGTTTCGCAGCTTGTGGACGGTATACTGACTCATACTTACAGTCTGACTCCTAAAATGGGCTTAAGCCAGAATAAAATCTATAATGATAAGATAATAGGCCTGTCCTTAGAAGGAGAGGTGCTTGAAGTATCGAAAGACAATATTAAGGTTTGGCTTATTGATATAGATAAAAAGAAGACAAGTGCCGGTGACGCATGGTTTTTTCACTATTCGGCAAACTATACGGCCGAAGGAAACAGCGGTTGGTACTGTATGCCCGAAACCGGAGACCATGTACTGGTGCATTTTCCGGACAATAAGGAAGAAAACGGAGTTTCCATCGGTTCGGTAAGAAAAGATTCCGAAGAAGGGTCTAATAATAAGGTTGGCAACCCCGATATCAAATATTTCAGGACTAAATCCGGCAAAGAGCTTATGTTTAGTCAGCAGGAAATATTGATTTCGGCAAAGGACGGCGAGACGTTCATAAAATTAAGTGAATCGGACGGAATAATGATTTACAGTACAAAGCCCGTTAAGATCATGACAAAAGAGGATCTTGTCATGTCAGCCGAAAAAAATGTAGTAATTAGCGCAAAGGAAAAAATAAGCATGACCTGCAAGGACAGTTCCATAACAATGGATGGTATGGTTTCCTTAAAGGGTAAGGAAGTAAAAACAAACTAAAGCTATATTTATAAAAGCCATAATGCTGATTTTAAGTGGGGGAGCAGAGTGAACAGGATTGAGGCACTTGAGCAGTTTAAAGAAAATACTGTGAGGGATAGATGCAATGAAAAATTACTTTCGCTGGAAAAGTATTTTGAAGAGAAGAAAGACAGCCTGGTTCAGGGTTTTATTGAATCCTTCAGGCAAATATGCCTTGTAATAAAAGAAATTCAGTCAAGGAATGAAAAGGGTAAGATAGGTTATATCACTTATTCCATGATGCGTACAGCTATTGCGGAAAAAAAGTACAGCTACCTGGTAGAAGCGTTTGATAAAGAGTGGTTTTTGGATTTAGACCCGTGCAATTCGACATATGATGCCGGGTGGGCTTTTGGGTTTCTGGATGAACTGCGGTTAGAGCTGGAAGAGAAAAGAAAGCTGTATTTCGGTACTATTGTAACATGCGATGTAGACAATATGATACAGGCTGAAGCGGCAAAATTCAACGAATACATCATTAGCCTGGCAAGATACGCGATGCCCAAAGCTGTCCTTTTAAAGGAATACCAGGACATAATAAGGGAAGAGGAGCTTGAAATAAGGGTAGGCGAGTACAGGGATGCGAGTGAATCTGTGTACAAGGAAGATACTCGGGAAAAAGACTCTGAAAAGATCAAGGAATGGCTAAATGAAAAGCTTGAGGATGAATATTCCTTTGAGGTGTTTAGAAAACTTAACCTTAGAGGTGGAGATTATAGGAATATTGATTTTAGCTATGCCGATTTCAGCGGAAGTGACCTGTCGGAAAGCAAATTGAACGGGTGTACACTGGTCGGAACGAAATTTACAGGAGCAGATTTAAATGCTGTCAATTTTGGAAGCACAGTTTTATATGGTGCCGATTTTAAAAATTGTAATCTAAAAAATGCCGTTTTTTATATGGTTGAAGGTGCGGGTGGTGTGGAAAACCCGGATTTATGGGAAAGGCCCGGATTTATGGGAATAAGTTTTGAAGGCGCAGACCTTGAAGGCGCTGATTTTGAGGGTGCTGATTTAAAAGGGGCTGTATTTACCGGCGCCAACTTAAAAAATGTGAATTTTTCAGGCACAATCTTAACCAATGCGGTATTTTCCGAAAAGGATTTAGATATTCTTAATTTGGACAGAGCGCAGCAAAAAGTGATAAAATGGAAACGTTAGTGAGGGAACGTGATGGAATATTTCATAATTTCACAGGATATTGCAATACCGGATCAGGTACAGCCTGTCGGAATATTAAAGGTCATAGACAGGGAGTCCATTAAACCGGAAAACATTAGAAAGATGGATGAACTTGCCGTTCAGTTTGAAATAAAGGAAAACAACAAGGCTGTATATGTGGATTTTATAGAGAATCCTGTTCCGCTGGTGTCGGACAGACTTAAAGACATACTATCAAAGTATGAGGAGAGAATTTTTTTCAAACCCGTATTACTGGCTGATATAAAGAATACGAGGCAGGATGTTTACTGGCTTTTGGTTCCGGACAGTATTGAGTGCCTGTCCGATAAAAGTGAATTCAACAAAAACGGAACCGTTAAAAATCTTGTTCTGGATGAAAACAAGGTAAGATTCAGAAAAGTGTTTAAAGTAAAAGGAATATTGGAGAATTTGATAATTATAAGGCTTGATGTGGCGGAAAGCCTTTTAAGACGGGAGTTTACAGGTATAAAGCTGAAAAAGGCAGAAATAAGTCACTAAAGGGGGAGTATTTATGGGATTAGGTTCTATAGCCGGTAAATTGGGGCTTCAGGCACTTGGAAGCATAGGTGCAGGTGATAGCTATGTAGTAATGGGAGCCATGACTGAATGCACATGGGGAAGTATGGACAGCAGGCTTATACTTCCTTTAAGCCACGGAGTATATATAAAGGGAAGAGCACAGCTTAATATAATGGATTTTAAGCCCATTATGAATATCCTGCCTTTCGGTATGTGCAGCAGCCTTCTAAATCCGCTTGTAGCGGCAGCCACTGCGGCCAACCAGGGAGTATTAAGAAAAATGCCGTGTATTCCGGTTGTAGTCACTCCGTGGATGAAAGGAAAAATGGATAAATTGGTCGAGAGCCAGCCTGCATTATTGTGCAGTTCAATGAACATGTGCCTGTTTGCCGGTCTGATTACAATAAACGACGACGGTCAGCCGTTGTAAGGCATAGGGGGGATTGGTGTGGGAAAAGCAGTTAGTCCGATAACGTGCGGTAACATCAAATTGAAATCTCCATACGGGATAAAACAATTGGATGGATTGAAGATTGTAAAGAGATTAAATGAGCATGCAGTATTGTATTTCACCGGAGTGATTGATGAAGATAAACAGGACAGCTACGTAGAAAAAGCTACGGTTAATGATCAAATAGAAGTAGTTCAGACGGATGGTGAAGGCGGCACGGTTAGAACCCTTTTTAAAGGACTTGTGTCAAACCTGGGAGTAAGGTGCGTACGGGGAATATACTATTTGGAGGCCGAAGCACTGTCTCATACACATTCACTTGATGTAAAGAGAAAGTTCCGTTCCTTTCAAAATAAGGATATGTCCATGGAGGAGCTTATAAATAAGGTAAAGGAAGGTTCCGGTGCAATTTTCGAGGATACTGTAACAAATGGTGCTAAACTTAATGAGTTTACGGTACAGTATGACGAGACCGACTGGATGTTTTTAAAGAGAATGGCATCACGCTTAGGTTCGGTATTGACTCCTCAGGCAGATTCGGACAAACCGAAATTCTGGTTCGGACTGCCGCGCGGAAAGGATAAAAAATTTAAAGACGGATTTCACTTTACCGTTAACAAAGATATCTCGAAATACCTTATTTTGTCGGGAAACTCGGAGGAGTGCCCGGAAGAGCATGAATTTACATACTTTGATGTTGAAAGTAAATATTACCTTGAACTGGGTGACAAGGTGAAAATCAATGAAAAGAGCGTGATTCTGGTTAAGTCAACCGCAGTTGTTAAAAATGGCATACTGACGTTTGATTATGTTTTTGCGCCCGAAAACGGGATGAAACAGAATCGTATCAACAATATTCTTGTTACGGGTGCTTCCCTGGAAGGAAAAGTCATTGAATTAAAGGGCGATACCTTAAAGGTTGAGCTTGATATCGACAAGGATCACAGTAGTAAACCAAGTAAGGCGGAATCATGCTTTTTCAGGTATACCACCGGCTATACTGCCGAGGGTAACAGCGGTTGGTACTGCATGCCCCAGCTTAATGACTTTGTAAAGATTTATATACCGACTGCCGTGGAAGAAAGTGCCGTTGCAATGAGCTCGGTTAGAAAAGGCGGAGCAAGCAACCCCAAGACAGGCAAGCCCAGTATGAAATATTTTCAGACCAACTTCGGCAAACATATGAAGCTCGGTGAGACCGACGTTGAGTTTACGGCCATAGAGGGCGCGATGCACATAATCCTTGATGAAGGCAAGGGAATTGATATCACGAGCAGCAAGTCCATACTGATACAGTCCGATAAAGACCTTGTTCTGGACGGAAAAACCATCAGCATTACCGCTGTAAACGAAACAATAGGCGTAAGCTGCAATAGCAGCAGCATAACCATGGACGGCGAGACACATGTAAAAGGCACGATAGTGAAGGCGGTAGGTACAAATAAGGCCCCAATGTCACTGGGCGATGTTTTGAACATGGTCAAGGATACCGTTATGATGCCTATTGAAGCTGCCAAAGGTGTAGTTGCCATGGGTGCAATGATCGGCGATGCAGCAAAAAGCGGAACATTGGGCGAAACCTGCATGGGCGTGGTAACAAGTGTTCCGGCAGTAGCAGGTGCTATTAAGGTAACGGGAATGGACAGTCAGGTTGAAACCAATACCGTAATGAAGTCCGGAAAAGGCAAGACTGGCCTCAGGGGGGTGCAGGCATGAAGATTGGGTTTATATTAAAGCTTTCAAAGAAATTCGGGAAATCGGTTACCGGTGCGAAGAAATTTGCATTGAAAGCCGGGAAGATGAAAAAGTTAAAAAAGCTTAATAAGGCTATGAAAGCACGAAAGAGGCTTGCACTAAATAAATTTAAAAAGCTCAGGCAAAGAATGTTTCGCAATATGAAACCCGGTTTTTTGAAATGTAAGATTTTAAGAGCCGAGCCTGTAGATTCGGTTACCGGTGAAGTTGTGGTTGAGCAGCAGGATTTTTCTATTCCTTCAAGGATACCTATTGAATGGGACCGCTATTATGGTTCCCACAGCGACCGTATCGGTGTGTGCGGCCGTGGATGGGAAACTCCGGCAGATGCAAGGCTGGAATTCAGCGATAACAGCACTGTTGTTTTCTATGACGGAACATGCGCACCGACATATTTTTATTCAATTCCGGAGGATAAGCCTGTTTATGAACCTGTTGACGGAGGCATGTTCCAAAAAGAAGGCAAGCATTATACTGTAAGAATTAAAGAAGATTTAATATACTATTTCTTAATACCTCAAGAGCCTGTTAAGGAAATTTCTGTTGATTATATAAGCGATTTGTGTGGAAATACCGTACAGTTTGTCCGTGATAAGAACGGTTTGAAGGAGATTAATGAATCAGGCGGCAGAAGAATCAGCGTAATATCCCGCAACGGTTTTATTGAGACAATGTCACTTGTTTATCCGTACAGAGATCCTTGCCCTTTAGTTAAATACCAGTATGATGAGAACAGTAATCTCATAACAGTATACGATGCGTTGAATTCGCCATACAGATTCATCTACCGGGACAATCTTCTGATACAGCATACCGATAGAAACGGTTTGTCGTTCTATTATGATTATGACAGGTATGATATGGACGGACGTTGTATTCATGCATGGGGAGACGGAGGCCTGTACGATTACAGGTTCAAATACAATGAAGAGGAAAACATAACGGAAGTTACCGATTCATTGGGGAACACGTCATATCTGAAGTATGACCAACGCTATATGATTATTGAGGATAAAGATCCGGCAGGCGGAGTGACCTTTTATGAATATGATGAATCCGGACGTACTACTGCTGTTACAGACCCTGACGGAAACCGCACAGTATATGAATACGACAGGCGCGGAAACCTTGTAAAGATTACAAGGCCCGATGGTAAGGAAATAGTTTCCGAGTTTGATGCAAACAAACCGGTCGGGATTACCGACCCAAACGGTGCACTCTGGCAACAGGAATGGGACTTGCGAGGGTTGCTTGTACGCCAGGTAAGTCCTCTTGGCGCGGAATCCAAATATAAATATGATGAATTCGGCCAGTTAATAGAATTTATTGACCCTGCGGGAGCGAAAACAAAACTTGATTATGACGATTACGGGAATCTGAATATAATTACAGATGCATTAGGACATACTACAAAGTTTGCGTATGATATACTAGGCAATGTTATAACAAGAATTGATCCGCTTGGACATAAGAGCAGCTATGAATATGACTTGAAGGGCCGATTAAAAAAGACATTACTGCCGGGCGGAGCAGACATTGCCTGTGGTTACGATGCAGAGGACAACCTGATTTTATACAGGGATGAAAACGGAGCAGAAACGCGGATTGAATATTGCGGCCTTGGTGAAATAAAGCGCCGTATCGGGCCTGATGGCGGAATAGTGGAATACCACTATGATACTGAAGAGCAGCTTGTTGCAATTATAAACCAGCGCGGTGAAAGGTATGAGCTCAAAAGAGATTCACTTGGACGTATTGTATCGGAAATAGATTACTGGGGACAAGAAAGGAAATATACATATTCTATTGGCGGACATCTGAGAGAAAGTATAGATCCGCTCGGACGGCTTATAAGCTACAAGAC
>JAEZNF010000059.1 GCA_023441845.1 Bacillota bacterium
GCTTAATAGTTCTCCCTGCAAGGCTTGATTCCTTTGATACCTTAAAAGTCCTAGGAATAAGCCATTTTAGAAAATTGTATCCCACAAAAAAACTCAGAAATAAATATAAGATTCCCAGCATTCTCAACTCTCCTAGATTGTTATAGTATTATAGACCTCAAATTTAAGCTTTGGACAGACAACTGCCCAATAATATATTATACCAAGTTTAAATTATGGTCAATGTGTTATATTTAAAGAATGATTTTTAGCCCCTTTTATGTGAGGTGCTCCTCCTCAACCTTTGAAAGCAGTGAAAAAGCTATTGTTATTACTCCGAGAGTTATTTATGCCGCTTTTAAAGATACATTGTCGATTATGAATCCGACTATCGGAAAGGCTACCATCTTACTGAGGCTTACAAGCATTGACATGCTGGATATGGTTGTAGCCCTCTCTTCGGAAGGAATATATTTGTTCAAATAGCTTATTAAAAGCGGTCTTCTGGTCATCGCAAAACCTGCTATTAAAAAAATTGCCAAAATTGTAACCGGAAAAAATACAGTAAAGCCACTCACAAGATACATAATTCCAATGACAAACGCACTTATACTTAGCAGCCGCTTTTTAGAGCCAATCAGTTTTTCCAGAACACCGTAACTGTTCAGAAGCACAATCTCAAAAATAACTATTCCTGTATTTACAACTCCATAAAACAGTATATTGACACCTGCTTCTTTAAGCATCATCTGGTACAGCCACAGCATCACAAATCCCATTGTAGTTATCACTACAAGATCTGCTGCCAGAATTTTAAGCACCCTGTGCCTATAAAAAACCGCAACTCCGCTTTTTATTGTCCCCATGAAATTTTTTCTCTCTTTATTTCTTTCTTCTGCAAGCGGTTCCTTGAGAAAAAACAGTATTACAAAGCCGATTACAAGCGGTACAAACATCAGAAGCATGGGATACTGAAGCCCAAATTTCTGGGCAATTATGCTTCCTGTAGGTGCAGCAACCATTATACCGGCCAGGCCCATACTTTCAGCTCTTCCGAAAACCTTTTTTGCTTCATCTTCTTTCCCCAAGCTTTTTAAAGTATCGTAAATAAAAGCCTCATCTGTTCCCGATATTAATGAAAACCCGATGGCAACCAACGCCTCACCCAGCATATAAACATAAAAATTCGGCATGGAAACATATACTGCAAATCCCAATGCCTGAACCACAAGCCCCATTTGCATAGTTTTCTTTCTGCCCAGGTAATCCGCTATTCCCCCTGTCGGAATTTCAACAAGAAGCATGCAGAGCATGCACCATGATTCCAGAATTGTTATTTTAAATATTGAAAGCTTCGCCCAGCCTGTAAAAAAAGGAATGAGCACAGGTGAAAACATATGAAACCACGATGTGAATTTGTAGATATAAATTTTATGCAGTACCTTTTTATATGCCTCATTTCTTAAGTCTGAATTTTTCTTGTCCATTTTTATCTCCATAGCTTAATGATTAGTAAAATTGTTAATAGTTATTATACCAGCAAATACTTTTTATTGAAATAATATAATAACAAAAACAAAAGAACCTTTAGGAGTCGAACTCCCCTTTACTTTCATATGGTTTTCCTATGGAAAATGAGCATTAATGAAAGCCCGCCGAAAAATCGGCAGGCTTATTTGTACTGCTATTAATGACTATTTATTAATAATTAATAATCTCTGGAAGTTTTATTAAAGTGTGCTGCAATTATAATAATATCATTCATATTTATAGCACCGTCTGCATTGATATCGGAGGTTTTGACATATCTGGAATCTGTTTTAGTTGTATTAAAAGAATTTGCTACCTCCATAATATCCCTGAAATTGATTGCTCCATCCTGTACACCTTTTATTGCTATATCCCCCGGCCACATGGTTTTAGGTGCAGTCTTTGTGCTTATCTGTACATCATCTGTTACACTGATACCGGAAAGCTCACGGTACAGGTATGAAGGCTTGCTAATCTTAAGCGTATACCCGTCATCATTTCGAGGTACATTTGTTATCTCAAAATAACCGTATTTATCGGTTGAAGCCCATAGGGATGTACCGGAAATCTCCACCTTGAACCCTTCTTTCACTTCTGATTCAGCACTGGAGGTTGCCTTGAACTCCGGAACTATGTAACCCGAAACCTTATATCCCGTAGGAGTTGAAGGAGTAGGCGTTGCCTTAATTGTAGGCGTGGCCTTTATTGTAGGTGTAGGATTGGAAGACGGCACCCCGCCTAGAGGATCCTTGCCTGCAATCAGTTTTCCATCCTTGTATATCGGTATATTTTCTGTTCTTTTGTATGTACTGGTAAGGTCCTTCGTCGAAAAGTCATTTGATGATTTCCAGTTCGAGTTGCTGTAGTTGTAAATTCCAAACTGCACATAGCTTTTTATATACTGTTTTTGATTGGGGAAAGTAACTTCTACATAGTAGATATTCTTATCCTTGTCAAACGGTTGAAGAGAAGAAACTTTTGCGCCATTGGGCGTGTAATACAAGCTAACCATGAAAGAGGACGGATTTACCGAACCGTATTCGGACAAATCGAAAAAATACTTGAATGACAACCCGGTTTCAAACTTTGGAGGCGCTGTAATAATATTATACATTTTGGCATCAATTTCAACACCTTGCGTTCCGTCCTTATGCACCTGAGCTTCCACATAATATTCAGGCGGCTCGCCTTCAAGGCCTGGAGTTTCCTCGGGAGTCTGTCCCTGTCCGAAGTATTTGGACATACCGGCCATTGCCCCGACCAGACCCGCGTTATAGTCCAATCCCGTTTCGGTATAGACATACTCTCTGCATATATCGACATACTGGTCATTTTTATCGGCTCCGCCCACAAGAGCACCGTACAGGATATGCCTTTCAGCCATTTCCTTCTTTTCATCGGCAGGGTCTCCTTCAAGTCTTCCGCTTGCAGCCCTGTGGTGAGGGAACTTGGGATAATTATCGCCGAATCCTACAACGTAAGACATATTGTTGGGATTTTTCCCGAGAATATAGTCTATCTGGCTCTTAGCAAAATCAAGATACTTCTTGTTGCCTGATGTCTTATAGTAAATAAGCTGAATCATACTTTCAGCTGCCGGATACTTGCATACTCCCCAACTGTCAAGGTATTTCAAGCCCCCCGGAGTAGATCCCAATCCGTTTTGCCAATAATCCATATGTTCTTCCGCTATGATCTTATACTTGGGTTTATCGGAAATCTGTGCCAATTTTGTGAACACTCCGGTCATAACATAATCCCAGCACTGTGTCCAATGGTCATTGAACATGTTGTCCCCGCCCATACCTTTTTCGGTCATAAGCTTTTCCACATCATCCATGTACTTCTTTTCGCCAGTTGCAATATATAGCCAGACTGCACCCCACATAAGTTCATCGTAATACTCTTTAGGTTGATAAAAGGATTGTCCCAGGCTGTTTCCCCTGTATGTCATACCGAAGGTGTAAAGGTCTTTTGCATATGTAAGGCATTTATCCGCATAATCCTTGTCTCTGTCCTTAATATTCAGGTACATTAATGCCAGTGCTGCCGCTGCGTCACCTGCCACATCGGATCCCGGCTTGGAAGACGTTGCCGAATAATAAGTCGGCCTGTCATATGTCTGAAGCTCAGGCGGTCCCCAGTATGCATGGTCTGCCTCTCCCTCTCCCAACTGATAGTAGAAGGTGTTTTTGTTCTGGAAACACTTCATAAAATAGTCGGTAAAATGCTTCAGGATATTGAGCATGTATTCGTCCTGTCCCTTTTCAATGAAAACATCCTTAAACTCATAATAGGCCCATCCAAGGGTTGAAGCTGAAGCACACTGCGGCAGGCCGAATTTGACATGGTCTCCGCAGTCATGGAAGCCTCCGGTCAAGTCAAGTCCTACATCTTTTCCATCTTCAATATGGCATGGCCCGCGCCATTTTATCCTGTTGTCTCCTGCATCAGGCCCACACCAGTTTGCTTCATAGAAGAGAATGGATTTTGCAAATGCATCAACATAGTTGAAATTTGTATCCGCCGCCGTTACCGACTGCGGAAGCAAGCTTACCAGAAAAACGGCAAGCAAAGCCAGTACACTTATTCTTTTCATTTAAGTAAAACCCCCTTAATCACATTGTTTTTAAGCCTGTTAACATAACCGTTCATGAGTATCTTTAGTAGCATGAACAGCTATTAAATTCCAAGCTTTTCTATATTAATATTATCATATACTTTTATCTTGTACAATTAATCACAAGTATGGTGTGTCTTAAAACAACCCAATAAGGAAAATCCTGCGAACTCATTGAATCATCAAAATCTCGGATTTTTAAATCAGATGAGGAAATTAAAAATAAAATACCCCTCGCCAAAAAAACAGGAGGGGGTATGCGTTATTACAATTTTAGATAAGGATCTATCCTCGGAAAATAGCCGCCATTATACCGCTTCATCCGGTGAATTAATATATACGCGGTTGAAGCCTATTTCTATCATTATTCTCTTGCACTGATTATGCGCAATAAGCGATTCAGGAGCAATCAAATATATGTTTTTGAAACCGACAGATAAAAAAAACTTCAGTGCTTCTCTGAAATCTGAAATACTTTCCTGCATAAAAGGCTTCATTTCTTTGGCGTCTATAACCAGTATGTAATCTCTCGGGACAATCTCCTTTATTACTTTTACCATATCCTTTATAAAAAGATTGCCTTCATCCATCAGCATTAAACCATTAAAAGTAAATATCAGCTTTTTGTTTTCAGTATCATTTTCTATATTATACATCGGCATTCTCCTTGATTAAGCATAATAAAGCAAAGAACCCGACCCGTTAAACTTTAGCCGGCCGTAGACATAAAATATGTAAATTGACGTATGTGAATAAGTTTTTGTAATAGTGAAAATAGAATTCTAAACCAAATTTATTTTATATTATATTACAACAGTAATATAATGTCAACACTTCGGAATGAACGAATGAACGGGGTGCATAAAATATATCTGACACATCTTTTGTAATTGTAAAACACCATACAAAAACACAGTATATGTACA
>JAEZNF010000073.1 GCA_023441845.1 Bacillota bacterium
GTATAGTGTTTTTTTATTGTATGTAAAAATTCATATGTTAATTATGTAATTACAATAAAAGGCGTACAGGACAATGCAATAAAAATATGACTGATATTATTATAATAGCAGAGTATTTCTATTCAAGCATTAAAAGCTATAATAAATATCAAGAAGCAATTGGCAGTATTTATATTGCGTGTAGTTAATGATTTACAAAAATTGAGAGGAGGGTGTAGAAATGAAGGAGTGGTCTAAAAAATCAGTAAGGAACAGCATATTTTTGCTTTTGCTGGGTATTGTGCTGGGATCAGTAGTAACATTTGCAGTTAAAAGCTTTTCAAGGGATACGGTTATTGCCGTAATTGATGGAAAGGAGGTTAAAAAAGCGGATTTGTTCGATGCAATGGATAAAAAATCCGGCATAACAACACTTGAACAGATTATAGACAATATGGTTATTGAAAAATCTGCAAAAGTATACGGCATAAGTGTATCCGAAAAAGAAGTCGAAGATGAACTCAAGCGCAGAATAGCAGTTGAATACCATTCTGAGAGTGCCTTCCTTGACAGTATCAAAGCTTCCAATATGACGCTTGCCGATACTAAAGAAGAACTGCGTCTATCTATGCTTTTTGACAGGATTGCAGTAAAGGACATCAGGATTAATGATGAGGAAGTATTACATTACTTTAATGAAAACAAAGAACAATTCTCGGTTCCTGAAAAAAGGAGAGTCAGCCGGATAGTATTAAAATTCGAATCGGATGCAAATGCGGTAAGGGACAGGCTTCTTATGGGTTATGATTTTGGCGCTTTAGCAAGGGAAAAATCAATTAGTGCGGATAAGAAAAACGAAGGAGACGTGGGTTTTATTGTTAAAGGCGTATTGAATCCGGTTTCTTCAGAGGTTGAAAAGGTTGCATTCCAGCTTCCTAAAAATGAAATAAGCCCGGTAATAAAATCTTCAGACGGCTTCCATATCATTAAGGTTACTGAGATTGTACCCAAATATGATCCTGAATTCGAAGCTGTAAAAGAAGCGGTTTCGTTAAAAGCCGGGCTTGAGAAGTGTAGACCTTTTACATTGATACTTGATGATTTGAAAAAAGAAAGAGACATAAAAATTAAAGATAAAAAATATATAAGGGAATAAAGGGTTGACGCAAATTTATTCCGATATAATTTCTCATTGGATAGAAGGTTTTATTATATAAGTTGCAAAATATACAGAAGGTTTGTTTAAATTTCATATGAGAAATTTATATTTTTAATGGGAGGGGCTTAATTATGTACAGGACGTGCAAGAAAAAGCTTTTAGTCAGTTTTATGGTATTCTCAATGATTTTTTGTTCACTTCCAATCGGTTATTCTTCATTTGCCGATGATGCCCAAAAGCTTTATGAGGCAGAAAACGGACTATTGCAGGGAACGGAAATATCGTATGCACATTCAGGCTTTTCAGGAACCGGGTATGTAAGCGGTTTTGATAACGCAGATGATTGCCTTAGGGTATATGTGGAAGCTGAAAAGAGAAGCTTTTATAATTTGAGAATATGTTATTCTTCGGAGTTCGGAGATGCGGTAAACAACCTGTTTATTAACGGAAACAGTCAGGGTAGCATTCTCTTTAGAAAGGCATCCTCATTTACTGTGGATTTAGTCGGCAAGATATGGCTTCATGAAGGATTAAATGAGATCAGGCTTTCACAAAAATCCGGTTGTGCTGATATTGACTATATAAAAATCGGAGAGGCATCAAATGTAAACAAATCAGATCCTTCAAACGTTTTGATAAATCCAAATGCTTCAAGCCAGGCCAGAGAGCTTAATAAATTCCTGCATGAGGTATACGGCGATGCAATAATATCCGGACAGCAGAACATTGAAAAGACAAATTGGATCGGCGGTATAACAGGTAAAGAACCTGCAATCACTACATTCGATTTGGTTGATTACACCGGGGAGGATGCGAACAGGGCTGGCTATGGTGAAACGGAAAAGGCATTGGATTGGGCAAAAAAAGGAGGTATAGTCTCATTCAACTGGACATGGAATACCCCGAAAAACGAAATTGAAGAAGGCGGTAATTTATCTCCTTTTGATATAGAGGAAGCTCTAATAAATCCGGAATCTCCTCAATGCAGGACTTTGCTTAAAGACATAGAAGCAGTGGCATTGCAGCTTTTAAAACTTCAGGATAAAGGTGTGCCTGTACTCTGGAGGCCTTTTAAGGGTGCACAGGAAGAGGGTAATTGGTTGGGAGCGAAAGGAGCCGGTGTTTATAAAAGCTTGTACAAGCTCCTTTACAAAGAACTTACGGAAACTTACAATTTAAACAACCTGATTTGGGTTTGGACAGCAGCATCAGATAAGGAGGATGCATTAAACTGGTATCCTGGTGACGGGTATGTGGACATTGTAAGTGCCGATATACAATTGAACCAACGTGATTACAGTGCCAGTTCGGTTGTATACAGGAATATTGTTTCGCTATTCGGCGGAAGGAAGCTTGTTACAATGTCTGAAAACACTACATTGCCTGACCCGGATAAAATTATACCGGAGGTGGCCGACTGGTCGTGGTTTTGCACATCTGAAGAAGGTATAGATAATCCTTCTGAAAACGAATTGGACCATTTAATAAAGGTGTACAACAGTGAATACGTAATAACTTTAGATGAACTTTCCGAATATAATTATAATCCAACAACAACCGACCATTCAGCAACTTCAACGCCAATAACCACACCTTCAGTAACTCCAAAGCCAACATCCGTTTTTTCAGCAACTTCGATGCCAACAACCGTATCTTCAGCAACTTCGACGCCAACAACCGTGTCTTCAGGAACTTCAACGCCTGGGAACATTTCAACTCCAACCAGGGAAGTAAGGCCAACTCCAACGGGCAAGACAAATCCAACTCCGTCAGGTACAGAAAATCCAAAATACGGTTATACCTTATCCGGATATATTTTGCCCGACTTCCAGTATAAGCCTGATTCGGCACCGATTTTAAAGTCGGATTTTAAAATTAAGATATTAGATACAACATTGTGCGCTAATACTGATACTACGGGGTATTTTGAAATTCATGGTGTTCTCTACTGTAAAGACGGATATAATATTAAAATAAATAAGATGGGGTTTCTTGCAAGAAAAGTAGAAAAGGTAGTTGTAACAGGTGATACCAAACTATCAATTAGTGTGTCACCCATTATGATGTGGGGAGGAGATGTTCCTGATAAAGGTGTCCAGGATGATGCATTGAATATGAAAGACATTATGCTTGTAGCATCAAGATTTAATACAAGGCAAAGCTCTGATAAATATGTATATGATTTTGATATTGACAAGGACGGTGCAATTAACATGATTGACATTATGATAATTGCAAAGCATTTTAACAGGAGATACGGGGATAATTTTTAATTTTCTTTCCCATAATTCATTTTAAGAAAGTATAAAAGAGCCAATGAGGTGTAAAACTCTATTTGGCTCTTTTTTTTTGTGTCAGGTACGTTGACACACGGAATACCATTTTACAAACTATATGAAAAAAATAGCGATTTATATTTATTGAATCCGGATAAACTATTTTTGTTCACAAGCTGAAAAATATATTGAACGCTCGAAAGATTTTTCATAAAGTGTTGTGCGTTCAATGGATCAAGGTATATGATTT
>JAEZNF010000189.1 GCA_023441845.1 Bacillota bacterium
CTCTTGGAGTAAAGCAGGTTTTCAACCTTTATGAGGGGATGCCCCGGCTGAACCTGAAGAAACTGAGCTTCGGACTGATCCGTATAAATAACTTCAAGTGTGCTCTTGGTCCTGACGGGTATTAGCGGATATTTCCCTCTCAGAATATCATAGGACGGTTTCTGAGCCTTAATGTCTTCAATGATCTCGGGAAATAATGCTAATGGGATAAAAGAAACATTGTAGGATAAAATTCCATTGTTTTCTGTTGAAACAAATTTAATTTCCGCAAAACCGGATTGGTGTAAATGGCCCGCTGTACCAAATACGTTTTCAAGACAGGGAGTATCCTTTTGATTGACAACACGTAGTGACAATATGTCATGATGACCAGGACTCTGACTATCTAGAATTGAATCGGTGAAACCGGTAAAGTTCTTAATATCAACCTTTGATTTTGATTTGGCAACAAAGGTTCCCTTACCCTTTTCTTTATATAGATACCCATTGTTGGTAAGCTCGCTTATGGCCTGACGCACAGTAGGTCTGCTGATATCGTACTGCTCGCAAAGCTCTTGTTCTGAAGGGATTTTTGATTCACCGGGATATTCACCGGATTCGATCTTCTTGATGATAAGGTATTTGAGCTGAGAATACAAAGGCACATTACTGTACTTATTTATCACAATAACCCCTCCACATTTAAGTAAGCATAGCAGTACATAATAACATCATTACTAATGATATAATATAAATCGAGTTAATTCAACACAATTACAAATAATTTTCTGACAAATATTTAATAAAAAAGTACGGATATCATCTTATCCATCGAAATGATTATTCGTATTTTGGGCGGGTCTTTGACAGTTGAATGAGAAAAAAATCCCTGAAAGCCTTGATATAGGCTTATTTTTTTGTCAAATTTATCATTTTACTATATCGCTTTTTATCGCAATATGTTATAATATAAGGGTTAGGAGGCGATAAAAAATGAGACTCAACGTAACCAGATCAAAAAATTCAGCTTCATTGTACGTAATCAAATCCATCTATAATAGCAAGACCCAGTCAAACTATTCCAAAATCGTTGAGAAACTTGGTACCGAAGCTGAACTTCGGGAAAAACTTAATGGCGCGGACCCCTATGAATGGGCTAAAGAGTATATAAAAAAATTGAACAAGGAAGAAAAGGAACAGTCACGTAAAATACTTGTCCCTTTCGAACAGTCCAAGATCATTTCAAAAGGTGAAAAGCGCTCCTTCAACGGCGGATATCTGTTCCTGCAAAAAATATACCATGAGCTCGGGCTGCATAAGATTTGCAAAGAAATTTCCAGAAAATATAAATTTGATTTTGACCTTGACTCCATTCTTTCCAGATTGACCTACGGAAGAGTGATCTTCCCTTCTTCCAAGCTAGCTACCAATGAGCTTTCTAAACGGTTTATCGAGCAGCCGAATTTTGAATTGCATCAAATTTACAGGGCTCTTGAGGTTCTAGCCAAAGAGACAGATTTTATCCAGTCCGCCTTGTATGAAAACAGCATGAAAGTCTCCAGAAGAAATACCGGGGTGCTTTACTATGACTGCACCAATTACTTCTTCGAGATTGAGCAGGAGGATGGCGATAAACAATATGGTCCTGCCAAAGATCACAAGCCCAACCCGATAGTCCAAATGGGTCTTTTTATGGACGGTGACGGTATCCCCCTTGCTTTCAGCATTAACCGGGGAAATATGAATGAACAGCTCACATTGAAGCCCTTGGAAACGAAAATCATTTCCGATTTTGAGCTTTCTAAATTCGTTGTCTGTACCGACGCAGGACTTGCTTCCGAAGACAATCGCAAGTTCAACGACAAAGATGACAGGGCTTTCATTACCACGCAGTCGATCAAAAAGTTGAAAGAGTATTTGAAAAAATGGTCTCTGGCACCGGATAACTGGAAACTTCCCGGCAGTGAAAAAAGCTATGATATATCCAAACTCGATGAAATAATCGAGAAAGCTGCTCCTGAAGAGAAGGAAGAGATTCGGGCGAAAGTCTTCTTCAAGGAACGCTGGATCAAGGAAAATGGTTTTGAGCAAAGACTGATCGTAACTTATTCCATCAAATACAGGGATTATCAGCGCAAAATCCGGAATGGCCAAATAGAGCGCGCTCAAAAGGTTATCGATACCAACCCGACAAAACTAAAGAAATGTAACCCTAACGATTACAAACGGTTTATCCATAAAACTAGCTGTACTTCGGATGGAGAAGTCGCTGATAAAGAGATCTACAGCATTGATTCCTCTCTTATTCGGAAAGAAGAAGCCTTTGATGGATTTTATGGGGTCTGCACAAACCTTGAGGATGATGTATCTGAAATCATCAAGGCAAATCGCAGAAGGTGGGAGATCGAGGAATGCTTCAGGATTATGAAAAGTGAGTTCAAGGCAAGGCCTGTATACTTGAGCAATGATGACAGGATTAAAGCGCATTTCACCACTTGCTTTATATCCCTTATTATCTACAGGTTTCTTGAAAAGAGGCTCAACGAAAAATTCACCTGTCACGAGGTCATTACCGGGTTGCGAGACATGAATTTTCTAGAATTGAAAGGCGAAGGGTATGTTCCAACCTATACAAGAACAGACTTTACTGATGCGCTCCATGATGTTTTTAACTTCCGCACCGATTACCAGATTGTCACCTCAAGTATGATGAAAAAAATTTTTAAAGATACAAAAAAGTGAAAAACATTACGCACTTTTTAAAAATCAAAAGAATCCTGTAAGTCACTGTTTTCAATGACTTACAGGATTTTTACCTTCTCCAACTGTCAAACGTGGGATTATATCCCAACCACAGCCAATGTCAACAGTAATTCACTGGCATTTTTTAAGGGTTGAGCAACCGGGATGAGCAAACTATTTCATATGGGAAACATCAGCCTCCAAAATAACATTTATCACACCTTCTTCTACCTCAAATACAGATATGCTTGTACCTTCCAAAAAAGGCAGACTCCTAAAATCCTCCAGGGAATAATTTTTTACGATTGCATAGATAGCTTTAATAAGTATCGCATGTGAAACTACAAGAACATTTTCATTCTCGGTATTATTGATTATGTCATACAATATCTGCCTTGCTCTGCTTAATACATCTTCGAAATGCTCGCCATCAACAGGCTTATAAAGATGAGGTTTATTCCAAAGGTTGAACTGCTGTTCAGGGTATAATTCTTTAACCTTTGAATGCTCCATACCTTCCCATGATCCAAAACCCATTTCCTTTAATGACTCTTTTGTAATGATCGGCGTATCTTTATCACCTCTTATACATTTAGCAGTATCGACTGCTCTGCCTGAAGGGCTGCAATAAATACAACCGAAATCTATATGCTTTAATCTCTCTCCAAGCCTTTTTGCATTTTCAATACCCTTTTGTGTTAACTCAGAGTCATTCCATCCTTGAATTTTCCCCTCTTTATTCCATATAGTTTCCCCGTGCCTGGTTATATAAATTTTCAGAGAATCTCCTCCTTGCTTTTTCTATTGTAAACCATACTATCACGCAGAGCTTCCATTTTCGCCGACGGCAGAGTCAAGCTTGAGTTCGCTTTTCTTGCTTTATCTCACAAAGCAATTCAATGAGCACTTGCGCGAATTGTGCATCAAACCGTGTTTTTGCAGCGCAAAATACGTCGTGAGCGCTATAGCGCCTTCCTTTCGCATTTTGTGTGTATCGCGCCGTAAGCATTTTATCAGCTTCTCAGTATGGTTATCGTTTGCAAAGAAGGTCTAAAGCTCTTTTGTAAAGTGGGTCAAATTCACATCCACAATTGCCGCATTGCTCATTCGCTTGTTCGATAGCTTCAACGAGACTTGATTGGTTATCAATACCGTTCAAATACTCTTTAGCAGGGATTTCAATTAGCTCCCAACCAGATTGTGAAAACTTGGTTAATATGGTTTTGAGTTCTTCGTCCATTTCCTTTATTCCTTTCTGAATTATGTAATAATTCCCTATAATTATAATGAATTGCCGCAATTAATGTCAAATGGAGTGCTCATTTTATGTATTCCGCCGTATACGGGCACCAGACCATGCATTTAAGGCACAAGGTACAGAGTTTTCTAGTCATGATTTCATCACGGGTAGTCGTGA
>JAEZNF010000221.1 GCA_023441845.1 Bacillota bacterium
GCCCCAGACCAGCGGTATAACCGCATATACGCACGAATCATCAAGCATAGAGCTTGAATTTTTCGTTAATGACAGCTCTATTTAATTTACATAGTAAGTAGATTCGTAACGCATTATATAACTATAAAAATGATGCGTTACGAATCCTCAAAATAAGCATAAAAAATCTCTCCTCTCACCTTTTTATAAAAGTGGGCCGGAAAGACATAATAAACGCATTAATAAGCGCCATTTCTTAGAAACGGGTAAGTTTATCGTAAGCCAATCCAGCACAACAAGAGCATTAAAGCAGTACACTTCTATTATTATAATAAAGAGTGCTTTTCACTCTTACTAAATTTAACCTTTGCTGAATTAGCCGATCCTCATTAACCGATACCTTACCCTTTCATTAGCTTTTATTTATTGAACTTAAGCAGTATTGTTTACCAACCTTAATTACTATTATTGGCTTTAATCCGATGCTTAAGCAATTGGTTTGACCTCAACTACAATAATTTCGGGCTTGTCATATCCGAAATCATAAACTTCATTAGCGAAATTTTCTGCTTCTTCCCTTGTATTAAAAACCTGCGCTTTTTCCAAATCAACCTTCAGGTAATCTTCTTTCTGTTTATCGTATTTTACATACCTCTCAAGCTCGTTTACCCATTTTGTGATAAAAACATTGCTCAGTATTACCTTTTTGTATTCATATGCCACTATAATGTGCCTCCTTTATTTGTAACCGCTTGTGCCGCTAGTTTATTGAGATATTATATTATACCATATAATATCGGTTATATCCATAAACAATCCAATTTTACATTGATTTCATTCTTTCATTTAATAAACTGCTAATATCAAGGATCAGGCTGATATTGCCATCCCCAAGGAGCGTACATCCGGCAAGTCCTTGTAGCTATAATTAGAACCTTTATCATACATATCACATCATAAATATAACGCAATTCCTTATATTAACTTTCCTGAAAAATAAGTTTATCTCCATTTACAACAAATACATACTTGTATCTTCCATCATCTGTTATCATCGTTAATATATCGTTCTTTATTGTATAAGTCCCAACTGGCAAGTAACTGCTTAGAACATCATATGAAAACGAAATATTCTCGTCGGTAATTTTTACTGAAGGTAATCCGGCAACCTTTGCTTCTGTAGATTCCAACACATAAGTCCCATGCTCTTTTCATTTCCTATCATTTCCTCTCATTAATTTGCTTTGTAGTTTTAATAAGCAGCATAAAGAACATGCGTCCTCAAAGGGTTGCCCTCAATAATGTTTGGATGCTCAAATTCCATAACCTTAACCATATCGATTTTTTTCATTACATTTTCAGATTTAAGATTTATTTTCGAGGTGAAACTATGTACTTTACTGAATTCTAATGCTTCGAATCCGTATTTTAAACATGCCTTTGCCCCTTCTGTTGCATAACCATTGCCCCATGCTTCATATTTAAGCCTCCAACCTTTTTCAATGCAAGGAGTAAATTGTGAAACAAAGTTTGCCCAATGGAACCCAATAAAGCCTATAAAGCCGTTATTGTGTTTTGTTTCAACTGCATAAAGACCATACCCGTAATTTCTGAATTCTTCTTGAATAATGTTATGAAATCTATCGGTTTCCTCTTCAGTAAGCGTTTGGGGGAAATATTTCATTACCCTGGTATCTTTATTCATTATCCGAAATTCATTCAGGTCTTGTTCTTTCCAATCTCTAAAAATCAACCGCTCTGTTTCAAAATAAATCATGTTTTGCCTCCTTTAAAAGGACTACTTCTTTTTGATTTTCTTATTAAGCTTTAACACAATATTTCGCTTCGCTGCCATAGTTTGAAACAGGTTTGCTGCAAGTGCAGCTTTTTCTTTTAGTAGATTGTCCGATTGAGTTTCAGTTTTAATTTGTTCCACTACGGATTTTACATCTTGCAGTTCCAGAAGATTAACAGCTATGCAGAAAAAACTCTTTCGACGCCCATCGTTGTAGTTTGCCAATAAGTATTTTAAAATTTCTATTTTTTCAGCAAGTTCAGATTGATACAAGTCTATTCCTATATTCTTGACTTTCTCAAAATCCTTTAACTGATTACGATGAGTAATAAAGGAATCAAACTCATCTATACCCTCATATTTTTCACAAGGATACTCATCACACAAATAGCAATATTCAATTCCGCCACGCTGTTGGCTGCACCTTGCAATTGCACACGGCTGATTACCGGCTCCACCCCCACAACCGGGGCAATAATTATCCAGGTGCATTGAACATAGCCCGCAGTTTAAGCCACAAAGCGAAAATAAAGGATAGGATCTACTGAAATTTTTCACTTGTGTACCTCCTCTGCTAATTTTTTTATTGGTAAGACTATATTAATAATTTTATTTGGTTGGGCTATATCTGCTGCCAAATATACTCCTTGCAATACCGGTACACTTTAAAATAAACTCTGATTTTGCATTGGTATACGCGTCTCTATTATATTTATATTGTTCTTTCAGGTTTATTTTTAAATCACGGTATTGATCGGCAACATCTATGTTTTCCCTCAAATAATCTCTAAAGTATAATTCATTCCAATCGCCAAAATGTCTGATATGAAGGTGAAACACCCTGCCGGCAAATCCATCTTCCGTATATCCTTTTACAAGCGTCAAATCCAGGGGATTACGGTTTTGTGCTGTCATAACGATATATCCGTTCTTCTCAAGTATTTCGATTAATTTATCCACATCAGTATCATCAGCAATTTCCAGAAGGATGTCAACAGTAGGCTTTGCCATCAGGCCATTAACTGAAGTGCTGCCAATATGGCTTAGCCTGATTATGTTATCCTTGCCGGC
>JAEZNF010000258.1 GCA_023441845.1 Bacillota bacterium
ATTAAATTTCCTGAAATAAGGCCTTTGGATATTGACAGATACGCCAGGATTGTATCTTTAGGTATTGGCCTTCCTGAGAACATTGTAACTAACCAGGATATAATTGATGAATATAATATAATAGCTACCGACAGAGCCGTAGAGTATGCTCTGGGCATAAAGGAAAGAAGATGGACCAGCCTGGATGAGAAGCTTGAAGACTTGATGGAAAGAGCTGTTTCTCAGTGCCTTGAAAGGGCAAATATGGGAATTGACCAGGTGGATAGGATTATATACACAAAGCTATTCGGAGATTATCAGGTTCCTGCAGCATCTATAAGTGTTCTAAAAAAACTCGGGGCAAAAATAGGAATACCGGCGTTTGACATTACATCGGCATGTAGTGGATTTATGCATGCCATGGATCTTGCCATGCGATATATTGCATCAGGAGATGACTATGTAATTATAATTGGAGGTAGTGTATCGGGGAAAGCTATGCGTTTCTGGGGAAATCCCGATCCCAAAACAGTTTTCCTGTTTGGTGATGCCATCGCAGCCATGTTATTAGGGTATTCGGAAATCAAACACATTCTTTCCTCGTACATATTTACCAACAGTTTATTGTATGATAATGCTTTTGTTAAATGCGGGACGGACTTTCTGCATGAGGGTATGAGCGGGCTTGAACCAAGCACATTTTTTATGAAAATAGCTGACGGAAATGTGGTTTTTAATAGTTCGGCAGAGTATTCAAAGATAGTTGCGGACAAGCTTTTGGCCGGTACGGGTTATTCAATTGATGATATCGATTATTTTATCACATCGGATCAATCTACAAAAATTTGGGAAGCGCAATTAAAGGAACTGGGGATTCCGAAAGAAAAAAGCCTCAGTCAGTATTACAGATATGGGAATACAGTTGCTGCTATGAGCCCATTAAATCTTGATGCTCTAATTCAGTCAGGACGTTTGAAAAGAGGCGATCTTGTCATGATGCAGGCGCACGGTGCAGGTGCCAGCAGTGGCGGGATGCTTTTTAGATACTAAAAAAGTATGGGGAGGTAGAGAGATGAATTACTGTGAATTGTTATTTGATAACGATGAAAGGTATCAATCTAACGAGGTGCTTATTGATGCTGATAACGGAAGGAGGCTGACTTACAAAGAATTGAAAGGAGAGGTACGGAGGGTTGCAGGACTTTTAAGGTCTAAAGGGTACAAGCCGGGAACTGTAATAGCAACCCATCTGTACAATAGTGTGGAAGCAGCGGTGGCTCTATTGGCAATTCAGTACATCGGAGGCGTTATTTGTCTTATTGATCCTTTATTTAAACCTAATGAGGTTGTGTACTACATAAAGGATTCTGAGGCAAAATGTCTTATCACTTACCTTAAGGAAGGTGATATCGAGCCTCAGACAGGACTTGAGTTTGACTTGTTGAATGTCGAGGCACTCAAAGAAGGAGCAGGCACTACTGATTATGCTTCTGATGAGGGATTCCACAGCTATAATGAGAATGACCTTGCAATGCTTTTGTATACTTCCGGATCGACGTCAACACCGAAAGGGGTAATGCTTACAACAGGGTGTTTTTTCACATTCATCGAAAAAAGTAATAAATCAATGTACCGATATAATCCGGATGACAGGGCTTTATGCTTTGTACCGTTCTCTCACGGTTTCGGTTCGGTTTCTCTTCTTATTCCCATTTTGGTGGGAAAGGCTGCTATTGTTTTCTTAAGGTCTTTTCAGCCTACCAAAATTGCCAATGCCATAACAGCAGAGAACATAACTCATATTTTCGGGGTACCAACACATTACCAGCAGCTTTTAAGGTACGAAGCATTTTATGATACATATAAAAAGCTGAAATTTGCATTTTCAGCAGCTGCGCCATTAAGCTATGAAGTATCTTTAGCCTGGTATAAGGCTACAGGTGTTTATCTCGACGAGGGATTCGGCATGTCGGAGTGCACTACCCTTATAGCAACAAGAATGTCAACGCTTCCTAAGACCACAGGTGACGTAGGATTTCCGCCGGATGGTATCTTAAAAGTAGATGCTGTTGATGATAGCGGGCAGGTATGTGAACATGGCATAATAGGAGAATTGAGGGTTACAGGCCGGGGACTGATGCTGGGATATTTAAACCGTCCCGAAGAAACGGCAAAAATGTTGAGAGACGGTGCTTTGTACACAGGAGATCTAGGCTATACGGACAGTGACGGTTCTGTGATTATTTGCGGCAGAAAAACGGAATTTATTAATGTAGCGGGGCTTAAAATTTCACCAATAGAGATTGAGAGTGCACTTAATGAACATGAGTATGTTATTGACTCGGCTGCTGTCGGAATAGAGGACGGTACTTACGGTGAAGTTGTAAAAGCTTTTGTAATACTTAAGGATAATGTAGAGATAACTGAAAGAGAACTGATTCGATTTGTTTCGGGGAAGATTGCAAACTTTAAAGTGCCGAAGTATATCACGGTATTGAAGGAGTTTCCAATGAACAATTTGGGTAAAATTGATAAAAAGGCGTTAAAGAAACTATAGATTTAAAAGAAAGCCGGGATTTGATTATGAATGAAGCAAGCTCAAAATTTGTTGATACATTGGCATTGGAAAAACTATTGAATGAGAAGCTGTCAAAGGTAAGCCATTCACCAAGCAACTCTGTTTTTGTATTCCAGGATATGCCTCTTGAAGACCTTGAGCTGTTTAGCTTGGATTTGGCTGAGGTTAAAAGCATAAATGACAAAAACGGATTAAGCTGTTTTACCTTGCCTTCATTTTTCAAGTCATCACACTATGAGGAAAATAACAGGATTTATCTGCACCATCATCCTGCTAAAACTCCCGAAAGCAATATTTTATTAATGCATGGATTGTTTGATGACAACATAGTTAACTACAATTTTCTTATCAAGTTGTTGAATGAATTAAATATCAATGTGTTTTTTATGGAATTGCCCTATCATTTCAGTAGAAAGCCTGATGCAAGTTTGTTTAGTGGGGAATATTTCTTCAGTGCTGATGTTTACAGGTCCCGGAACGCATTTAAACAGGCTATATATGACGTTGAGGCATCAATGCAATTTATTAATTCACATAATGTGCTTCCGACAATGATAACAGGATTTAGTATGGGAGGTTGCATAGCGTTTAGATATCATTTGTTAAAAAAGCAGGCGGTAAAGACTTTTTTAATCAACCCTGTCACTGATTTAACGAGGTTGGTATGGGATAATCCATTACTGGTTTATGTAAAGCGGGATATGTTGGACAGCGGATTTGAATTGAGTGAATACGAAAGGATATACAAGGAGCTTGATCCATGCGATAACTTATACCTGGGGTTTGATGAGGATAAGGTAGCAATGGTCTATTCAATGTATGACCAGATCGTTACAGGAAACAAAACGTATATCGAAAAAACAGGCATTAAAAATGTACTGCCGTATTCCTCCGGACATTTGAACATTTTAAGAGTTCCCAGGCTATCAAGGGATATTAGTGACTTCATTAAAGGGACCAAATTATAAAAGGTTAGAAAGTATAGTGACGTCGGAAGCTTTCACAATTTATCATGTTAGAAAAAAACCGAGAACATGAACGGTTTATCGAATTTGCAGTATTATTATCACTGACAGGCGAATTAAACCGGGTCTATATTAGTTTTGTAATTTTTATGAGGCCATGCCTTTGAAATATTACATAACATATATTTATGCTGCAGGGTAACTTCTTAACACTAATTTGGTGATTGGGATTATTTTACTTTAGAGAGACTTAAATGTTGCAGCTTAAGTTATATTAAAATTATTTTTAGGGGGACAATGATGATTAAATATTATTATCCTGATGAAAGAATTGCAGTTGTTGCCATGGGTGGACTGTTTCCTGATGCAGTTAATGTAGACAGCCTGTGGAACAATATTATAAGTAAAAAAGTGTCAATCAGAGAAATACCCGATCATTTATTTGATAAAAAGGTTTTTTACAGGCCTGAGGTACTTGGCAAAGCCAATAAGGGTGACAAATCATATACCAAGGTTGCTGCCATACCTGAAATGAACGATTTTTCCGCTTTAACAAGGAAATATAGAATTCCGCCTGCTGTTGCAGAATATATGGATCCTAACCAGCTTACAATAATTTATTCTGTTGATCAGGCGATACAGCAGATGAAAAGTAATATCTCGAAGGAACGGACAGCTGTTATTTTGGGGATAGGCGCACCCGGCATAAACTTTGAGAATGTAACCAGAAGGACCTTTTTTGCCAGGGTTGAAAATGCATTAAGAAGTCATGCGCAGGGAGCTTCCGGGGCAGTACTTTCACAGCTTGACGAAATCATTAAGGAGACTTCGGAAGAGGTTCTCAAAAATACGCTTACAATCACTGAAGACAGTACTACCGGATATCTTCAGAATATCATGGCAGCCAGAGTTTCCAACATATTTGACTTTTGGGGCCCGTCCTATACTATTGATGCAGCATGTGCTTCTACGCTTGCGGCTGTTGCATCAGGTGTAACAGGGCTTTTAAACGGCGAGTTCGATACGGTTATTACAGGGGGCTCTGAAGTAACAATGTCGGAGGTCGGGTTGGCGGCGTTTTCAGGTATTAATGCACTTTCACCGGACGGGGAGTATCCTTTTGATTCCCGGGCCAATGGATTTGTGATGGGCTTGGGCGGCGGAGTGCTTATACTTAAGCGGTTGTCTGATGCTTTACGGGACGGAGACCATATTATTTCAATTATTTCCGGATATGGGCAGGGAAGCGACGGTAAGGGTAAATATATCGCTGCTCCAAGTGAGGAAGGCCAGGTCAGGGTAATACAGGATGCATGTAAAATGGCAGGATACTCCGCAGACACAATCGAGTTTATTGAGGCACACGGAACAGGAACTATTGTAGGAGACGTCGTTGAAGTATCTGCACTGAAAAAGGCATTTAAAAACATGGGAGTAGAAAGGCAGAACTTCTGCGGCATAGGATCTGTTAAGTCCAATATAGGGCACTTGAGGAATGCGGCAGGATCAGTCAGTATGATAAAAGCATCATTGTCTCTATATCACAAAGTATTGCCTCCAACTGCAAATATAAGAGAAATTAATCCAAAGCTTCAGCTTGAAGGCTCGCCTTTTTATATTTTGACTGATGGAAAGCAGTGGAATGAAACTGCTGCGCATCCTAGAAGAGCCAATGTAAGCGCCTACGGATTCGGGGGTGCAGATTACCATATTTGTCTGGAAGAATTCAGACCTGAATTTGTAAGCAAAACCTACCCGGTATCTATGGCAGAAAAGTTGAAGACCAGTATAAGCACTGTTCAAAATACAGACAATGGGGAAGAACCGGTATTCTTTTCCGGTGAGT
This sequence comes from Bacillota bacterium, assembly GCA_023441845.1. Lineage (GTDB taxonomy): Bacteria > Bacillota > Clostridia > Acetivibrionales > DSM-2933 > JAEZNF01. The sequence goes on from JAEZNF010000258.1 coordinate 5,369, forward strand.
CTTTTGAAGATATAAAAAATGCATTCAAGGAGTTTATAAATGCCAATACCCAATCTCCTGATTTTCGGAATGCGGTATTTTTAAATAACTCCTGTGTGTCTTGTAATAAAGACTGGCGTCTGGCCATATGTTCGGACTCTTTTGAAGGGTTAAAGCAAAAATGGGATGTATTTGAGAAATTTATAAATGAAAATGATATAAAAAATACGTATTTACTCAATTCCAAAGGAATATTCCTGGGAACCGGAAAGGGAATGTCACCATGTGAGACGGCATGGATGTTTCCCGGACAGGCTTCTCAATACCCCAATATGCTCTCCGAGATTTATGAAAGTTACCCGTCGGTAAAATCCTTCTATATGCAGGCTGATACAATATGGAAAGCTAAATTCGGCTATTCCGTTCTGCCGCTGATTTTTGGTGATAATGAAGAGGTGCTGAAAAGCGAACTTAAGAATACCAAAAATACACATCCGGCCATTTTCCTCAGTAATATTGCTCTTTTCAAGCTTTTAAGCGAGTCGGGGATAAAAGCCGACTATATGATAGGCCACAGCCTTGGAGAAATAACATCACTTTATGCAAGCGGAATGCTTGACTTAAAGTCTGCTATAGAGCTTATTGGCGCAAGGGGATATTCATTTGACGGCATTCCTCCGGACGAGCGCGGTCAAATGGTGAGTATCAAGTCCGATAGGAGTAGTGTTGCAGAATTAATTGAAAAGAACAGCCTCAATGTATGTATTGCAAACATTAACTCCCGTGACCAGATTGTTGTTGGCGGTAAGAAAGATGAAATAACAAAGCTCACAGAGATTTTATCTACCCGGAAAATGACTTACACCCTGCTGCAAGTCTCCCATGCATTCCATACGGACATTACAAGGGGGGCAGCCGATAATTTTTATTCAAAGATAAAGGGGATCAAATTTAATTTGCCGAAGGCAGAAGTGATGTGCTGCCATGTTTCCGGCTTTTACCCTTCAAATGTTGAGGAGATAGGGAATATACCGGGATTATTAAAGGATCAGATAGTGTCACCTGTTAATTTTGCCGATTCTGTTTTAAAGCTATATGAAAAGGGCGTAAGGCTCTTCATTGAAGCAGGTCCGTCATCGGTGCTTACAAATCTGGTTAAAAACATTTTGGCAGGCAAGGATGTAAAAATTATTGCTTCAAACTATAAAAATAAAAGTTCGGTTGAAGCCTATAAATATGTGCTGGCAGAGCTTTTTACATGCGGTGTCGACATTTCGATGGTTCCTTCCGACGGTTTGCCTGGCAGCGAATATGAAGAACCCGCAGCAAGAAATACCGGCAATATTGATGAAGGGTATAATAAACTGTCTGTAAGCTATGTATCAGTAGAAAAGCCGCTTGGAAAGGAAAGTCTGGTATACAGCGGAGCGTCGGTAGGCCTTCCGGGTACTTTCAAAAAGGCGTTCTCGGATGATAATTTTGACATTATTTTTGAGGGAAATAACCTTATTGAAATGCTTACCGATGAGGAGCAGAGCAGTGTACTGGATCAGAACATAACAAGACTTTTAAAAACTGAGGGTGTAACTACTTTCAAAAAAATTACGTCCTTGAACGAGGTTATTCATCTGGCAGGTAAATTCGGACAGCTTGATATGATGAAGGATTACCTTATAGACGGGAAATTATTAAAACAGATGACTCTGACGGTTTGTGCCGGAGTTGCCGCAGGGTATGAAGTGCTGAAGGATGCGGGCATTCCTCTGGTAAGGGAATATATAAGGACAACTTCGGGGGCAGTATTGCCCGGTAGGTTGGTACTTCCTGAAGAGATGAGGGATGATACCGGAATTATATTTGCAAGCGGGCTATGGCCGCTGGAGTCTGTGATTGGTGAAGTTTCAAAATATGTTGCAAACAAATTCGGAGGAAAGACCAGAAATGATCTGATTGATTTCTACGGGGCGGTTATTTCAAAAATAAGTGACCGTGATGCGAAAAAAACCCTGTCGGACTGGTTTACGCTTCACTATTCAAGGCTTAAAAACGGTTTAGGAGAAGAGGACATATACGAATTTAACCATAACTTTATGCTGCTGTTATCTTCCCAGGCCAATAACAGGCTTGCACAGTTCATCGGTGCTGCAGGACCCAATTTATATGTCAGTGCGGCATGTTCCTCAACGGCAAGTGCCGTCACAGTAGCCGAGGATATGATACGGGCCGGACATGCAAGAAGAGTAATTGTTATAGGAGCCGATTTGGCAAGCATAAAGAATACTTTGCCGTGGTTTGCAGGCGGTTTCTTGAGTATGGGAGCCCTGACCGATTCATCGGATCTGCTTGAAGCGGCGGTACCTTTCGACAACCGCAGAAATGGAATGATACTGGGCGCCGGTGCTGTAGGCCTTATGGTTGAGAAGGAAGAAGATGTGGCGAAAAGAGGTATGAACGGTATCTGCCGTATTTTAGGGACACATATGTTCAATTCTGCCGGGCACCAGACAAGGATTGACAGTAACAAATATTGTATTGAACTGGATAGGTTCATAGCAAAAATGGAAAATGAACACGGGATAGATCGTAACAAAATAGCTTCGAGGACGGTGTATTCTTCCCATGAAACATGTTCGCCCAGAGTGGGCGGGTGTTCGGAAACTGAAAAGATGGCTATGGAGTACACATTTAAAGATAAATATGACCAGCTGAAGGTCATTAGTACAAAAGGGATTACCGGGCATACAATGGGGGCATCTATTGAAGAGGCAGTTGCTGCAAAGGCACTCCAGTACCAAAAAATTCCGCCTGTTGTAAACTACAGGGAGCCCGATCCTGAACTTAAAGGTTTAAACCTGTCACAGGGCGGCTCATATGATTTTGATTATGTGCTGAGGTCGGTAATTGCTTTTGGCGGGCAGGGAAATTACCATCTTTTGCAGGGAATTGCCAGAGGTGACGAAAGAATAACGGATAAAAAGGCTTACCATGAATGGCTTGAAAAAATAACTTCATCGAAAAATGCTGAGTTAAGCTATCAGGGAAGGATTCTTACGGCAGAAGGCGATGGAAAGCCCGGCTTAAAAAATGAAAAAGAGAGAGCTGTTAATGTACCTGTACATGCGACAGAAGTAAATATCCGGCATGAGAATAAGGCCCCTCAAAAGGAGTTTACATCCGACATTACAGATGGTGTTTTGGAAATATATTCTCAAATTACAAAGTACCCGAAAGAAATGCTTGAACCTTCCATGGAAATGGAAGCTGATTTGGGGATAGATACGGTAAAGCAGGCTACTATCTTTTCGATGCTGTCGGAAAAATACGGCTTATCCCAGCAGGATATAGCACTCTCGAATTATCCCACCATAGGCCATATTATAGGATTGATATCGGAAAAGGCAGGAATTGTAAAAACTGCCGGTAACTTAAGCGAAGAAGCCTGCTGCACGGAAGAGTCGGCTACGGAGGACTTTGAAAATGAGGTGCTTAAGGTTATTTCGGAAATTACAAGATATCCTGCCGAAATGCTGGAAAAAGACATGGAGATGGAAGCTGACCTTGGTATTGATACTGTAAAGCAGGCAACTATTTTCTCAATAATCGGTGAAAAATTCGATATGAGTGAAGAGGAAGCTGCGGGTATTTCACATTGCAGAACCATAGGTGAAGTAGTGAATTTTGTTTGGAGTAAAATGGGTAAGAAGGCAGGGGGCAGAGGTTCGGGGATTAAAGGCGGCAATTCTCATAAAGCCGGAGGTTTGGTATCGAAACGGGTTGGAATGCCGGAAATGACCGGTAATTCACCTGAAACAATCTGCGGTGTACAATACCCGGCTGCAGAGGATTTCGAAAATGAGGTGCTTAAGGTTATTTCGGAAATCACAAGATATCCTGTCGAAATGCTGGAAAAAGACATGGAGATGGAAGCTGACCTTGGAATTGACACAGTAAAACAGGCAACCATCTTCTCAATAATCGGTGAAAAATTCGATATGAGTGAAGAAGAAGCTGCGGATATTTCACGTTGCAGAACTATAAGCGAAGTAATGGATTTTGTTTGGAGCAAAATTGATAAGAAGACAGGGCGCGAGAGGGATAAATCCTGTAATTCACATGAAGCGATGCCTGCGGTTAGTAGTGTAAAGCCGGCTGAAGCTGATTCAAGATTGAAGAATGATTATGAGAGTGTAAAAAACCAGGTACTGGAATTGATTTCCGAAGTCACCAGGTATCCGGTGGAAATGCTGGAAAACGAAATGGAGCTGGAAGCAGACCTTGGAATTGACACAATCAAGCAGGCTACTATTTTTTCTGCTATCAGTGACAGGTTTGGAGTAGATGAAAAGGAAATACGCAGGGTTTCTGAATTTAAAACCATCGGAGCCATCGTAGAAATGATAAAAGAGAGCGTAAAAAGCGATGTTACGGAACCTTTGCAAGAGATTATTGAAACGGCACAAGACGAAGCTTCAGCGGCTAGTTTCGGTATATTACCGGAAGAGGAACCTGCAGAAAGAGAACTGTGTCTCCAGATACCTGTTTTTGAAGAAGAAGCTATCGTACCTAAAGACTATGACCTGAAGGACAAACACATCTGGGTTATTGGGGATACTGCCAATATAGTGAAGAATGCATCTGAATATTTCAAGAAGATATCGGGAAGCACGGAAGAATTTGTCTTTGAAGGCTGTTCTGATATTGCGGAACTGGAAGAAAGGATTGCCGGTTTTGTGAATAACACGGTGGATGTCATTGTAGATGTTAACAGTCTGGGAATGTGCATGGAGTACGAAAGGCTTTCAAGAGATGAAGAGGAAAGGATGCTTTTCCTCAAAAGCCAGGCGAGATTTGTATTTTATAAAAAGCTTTCCGAACACATTAGTGAACCGGAAATAAGGATAGTATGTGCAGTTTCAATGGATGGCAATCATGGATGCTCAAAACTTTCTAAGGGTGCTTTTAATCCTTTTGAAGGCGCTGTGTGCGGTTTTTACAAAGGTCTCAGGAAGGAATGGGTTAAATCAAAGGTTAAAATCATTGACCTTGACATTGCCGGAGATTTAAACATATCTGATGGAGTTATGGTAAGGCTTAGGGATGAACTGGAGGCATCATCGGATGAATATGAGATAGGCTATACCGAGGGCAGGAGAGTAGCTTTCAAGGTTGATTGTTTTGACCGTAAAGAGTTTAATGAAATTAAACTTCCCGATATGCCCCATTTTGTTATTACCGGCGGCGGCAATGGCATTGCTGCGGAAATCATCACCGGTCTTGCGGGAAAGGTCAGGGGCAAGTTCACTATTATCGGGCGTACCGCACTTCCTGAGAATATAGAGCAGCTCTCAAGTTTAAGCGAGGAGCGATTGGAGCAAAAAAAGCATGAAATTCGCAATATTCTTAAGAAAACCGGGGAAACAGCATCACCTGTCGCAGTTGAGAGGGAATATGAAAAACTTAGAAAGGCTGTTTCGGTTCATAAATTGATAAATACGGTAAGGGCAAAAGGCAGTGATATACTTTATTTTGAATGTGACGTAAGGGATTATGAAAGTTTGGAGAAGGTTATAAATGAAGCAACGGAAAAGAATGGTCCTGTACATGCTGTTATTCATGCTGCGGGGGTTGAGAAAAGCAGACTGCTGGCCCAAAAAACACTGGAGGAGTTCAGGGATATATTTTCTGTAAAAGCACATGGCCTATGTAACCTGTACCGGGTGATTGACAAAAAAGAACTGAAGGTATTTATAGGCTTTTCCTCTATTTCCGGCAGGTTCGGCAATGAAGCACAGCTGGATTATTGTTCGGCAAACAGCTTTATTAGCAGCTTTATCAGCATGATTAAATCAAAGCATAGCGAAATACACGCATTAAGTGTTGCCTGGTCGGGATGGAAGGATACCGGAATGGCATGGAGGAATGAGTTTGTAAGGCAGAATTCCGAAGAAATGGGTATTAATCTTATAGAGCCTGACAGAGGGACCGCTGAATTTATACGGATTTTAACAGGCGGGACTGATAGGAATGAAATTATTGTAAGTAAAGGGTTAAGCCATTTTATCACACCCGGGATGACATATGGAAAAACCGATGAGACACCACAGATAGACTGGGTTGTTAAGGATGACGGGAAGCTTTATAAGGCTTTTAAGGTTCTCTCTGTAAAAAGAGATCCTATCATAAATAACCACAGGCTTGGAAAAACTCCGCTAATGCCTGCGGTAGGTTTTATGGAGATACTTGCAGAGTATCACAGCCTTGTATTCGGCAAAAAAGAACAGTACTGTTTCAAAAATATAAGACTGGAGAAGCCTCTCAAGCTATTTAATGAAAAACCGCAGGAGATAATGCTGGTGCCGGGGCATTTGAATGAGCCGGATGAGATTGAGGGAGTGTTCTATACCCATTTTCAGCTAAAGAACACAGCACCTGAACTTATAAAATTAAACAGCATGCAGGTAAGCGGCACAATGGGAGATTACGATTCGCTGTTGGATTTAAGAAATGTGGAAAGCGGCGATATGGTAGAGTTTCTTTGCTATGATAACCTGGATATATATAAGGAAAAAACGTATAATTCAATACATTTGGGGACTTTATTTGCGGATGACCGCTGTAAGGCATATAATAGGTTCAAATACAATGAATCGGCTGCCGTCTACTCGGTTTTACTGCCGGAGGAACAGATAACAAACAGCAAATACCGTCTGGAAAAATTGCTGATAAATCCTGTATTTATGGATACTCTTATGCAGATATGCGGGATACATTCCGCTCATACTACAGGCAGGGTATATTTGCCGTGGGAGATAGGAGAATTCGGTATAGTGAAGGTACCAAGAGAAGCAAAACCTTACAGGGCGTACACAAAATTAAAATACCGGGATGATGAAGTGAGAAGTTACGATGTTCTTCTTTTAGATGAAAATGAAGAAGTGTGCAGCCATGTTAAAGATGTTAAGATGAGGCGAATAAGCGTATGATATATGGACAGTCAATATATGCCGACGAGGACCTGTATAGACTGAAAGCCGGTTTGGAGGCTTTGTCAGGGCGCTATAGGTTCGAGTATGAGATTGTAAACATGAATGAAATAGAGCTAAAGCTTAAAGAGGAAGATGACGTCCTCAAAATCCTGTCGGAATCGGAGTTTAAGCATTATAGCAGTTTGAAACTTCCAAAGAACAGGATTCAGTGGCTTGCAGGAAGGTATGCTGTCAAATCGGCGTTGTTCAAGTACAAGCTTGGAGGCAAAAGCTTGATGAATTTAAACTGTATTGATGTTTTAAAGGGGTATAATTCCGCCCCTTACATCATGCAGTACCCTGGTATTGTATGCTCGATTTCACACTCATCTCCGTATTGTGTCGGGGTTGTGTCTGATAAGCGGATAGGGATAGATATTGAAAAAGTGGCTATTCCGGAGGATTCACTTATCAGGTATTTTTACAGCAAAAATGAAAAAGATGTATTAAAAAACTGCAAGGATAAAGGAGAATATTCCATAAGGGCAATGAGCTTTTGGACCAGAAAGGAAGCGGTTTCAAAGCTTTTGGGGCTTGGAATGAAAATGAATTTCAAGGAACTTGATACTGCGGAAGAAAAAATTCAATTGAGCCTATTGCCTGATAAGGATATAGTTCTTGCATCAATTGACAGCGGTAATTATTGCTTGTCGTTGGCTGTGTAAACTTCCTTGTGTAGAGAAAAAAGATGTTTTATAATAATACCATCGGGTAAAAATATTCATCTTATTATTTTATTGGGGGTTAACAAAAATGTGGAAAGAGTTTAAAGAGTTCGCTATGAAGGGCAATATTATCGATTTGGCAGTCGGTATTATAATCGGAGGAGCTTTCGGGAAAATCGTTACATCTCTTGTTAATGATATAATTATGCCTTTAGTTGGCTTACTGCTTGGTAAAGTTAATTTTTCAAACCTGTTTTTCGCACTCGACGGCGGTAAATATGAGACCATAGAAGCTGCGAAAAAGGCCGGTGCCGGAACAGTAAATTATGGATTGTTCATAAACAATATTATAGACTTTTTGATAATAGCATTTTCAATTTTTATTGTTATCAGGCAGCTTAACAGGTTTACGAAGAAAAAAGATCCGGTACCTGCACCTGCTACAACGAAGAAGTGCAAATACTGCTTCAGCGAAATTCATATTGATGCAAGCAAATGTCCTCATTGTACATCAGAAGTGAAATAGTTTGAATGAGTCATTAGGGACGGTTCCTCCTGACTCGCATTGGAAGTGAAGTAAACGGGATAGTGAGAATAATCAATAGAGATAAAGGATTTGGCTCTTTAAGCCAAGTCCTTTATTCAGGTTAAAATACCAGATTTAAAGCCTTCAGCCTTCTTTTCATTTCACCAATGATCATTTTTTCTTCAGCCTGGGACGCAGCCTCAAAGGTTACCGAAATCCTTAGATAGCTGCCTGCATCATCCCATGGCACTACTGATATTAATGCTTTTTCAATAAAAAACTTCGCGGCATCGGTGGCATATTTGAATTCGATACCGTCGGCAGTACCTTTTGGGC
>JAEZNF010000278.1 GCA_023441845.1 Bacillota bacterium
TTGTTTCAAAGGTGAACAGGACTGTTAACGAATCAACGCCGGTTGTCGATGCAAGGCTTAAGGATGGGTCTCGTGTTAATGTCGTTTTGCCGCCCATTGCTCTAAATGGCCCTATCGTAACCATAAGGAAATTTCCTGATAAGCCTATGACCATGGAGCAGCTTATTGAATATGATTCCTTGAGCCGGGATACGGCGGAACTTTTAAAAAGAATGGTTGCGGCAAAGTATAATATCCTGATTTCCGGCGGTACGGGAAGCGGGAAAACAACCTTTTTAAACGCACTGTCCAACTATATTCCAAAGGACGAGCGTATTATTACCATCGAAGATTCAGCCGAACTCCAGATATGCGGTATAGAGAATATCGTTAAGATGGAAACGCGAAACTCCAATACTGAAGGTAAAGGCGAAGTCACCATAAGGGATCTTATCAAGACCTCATTAAGAATGAGACCCGAGCGGATTATTGTCGGCGAGGTTCGCGGCGTTGAAGCGCTTGATATGCTGCAGGCAATGAATACCGGACATGACGGTTCGCTTTCGACAGGCCATGCAAACTCTGCAAGAGATATGCTGTCAAGGCTTGAGACCATGGTTTTAAGCGGAGCACTGCTGCCTCTTGAAGCAATAAGGCAGCAAATAGCGTCGGCTATTGATATAATGGTGCATCTGGCCAGAATAAGGGATAGATCCAGAAGGACGGTTGAGATTACCGAAGTTGTAGGCTACAAGGACGGAGAGATTATCTTAAACCCGCTTTATGAGTTTGTGGAAGAGGGAGAAACTCCGGATAAAAGGGTTATAGGTTCTTTGAAACGCACAAAAAACGAAATGGTCAACAAACAAAAATTCAAAATGGCAGGTATACCGGATATTGTTTAAAGAGAGGTTTTGAAGAGATGGTATTATCAAAAGGCCAACCGGAAGAAAACTATCAAAACGGGCTTGTAGACTATAATATATACATAATGTCCTTCAGGGAAAAGCTTGCGTATATCCTGGCTGTGGCAGCTCTAGCCTTTACAATAGGCTTCATATTCTATCACAATGTGATTATGTCGCTTTTTTTGACGCCTTTCGCATTGCTTTACCCGCGAATAAGAACAAAAGAGATTATTGAGAAGCGCAAAAACGAATTGAATCTACAGTTCAAGGATATGCTGTACTCGCTTTCTTCCTCATTAGGAGCAGGTAAATCCGTTGAGGCTTCGTTCAAGGATGTACTTAACGATTTGTCCATTATATATCCCAATCCCGAAACCTATATAATTAAAGAAGTTGAGTACATAGTAAGAAGGATAGAAATAAACGAGACTATCGAGTCAGCCCTTGAAGACTTATCCGACCGCTCACATATTGAAGATATTCAAAACTTCTGCGATGTCTTTAAAACATGCAAAAGAACCGGAGGCAATATGGTAGAAGTGATTAAGAATACTTCAAATATAATTAACGACAAGATTGAGATCAAGGAAGAAATAAATACCCTCCTGGCTTCAAAGAAATTCGAGCAGAAGGTATTGACCGCAATGCCTGTCTTGATGATAGTGCTTTTATCCGTCACTGCAGCAGACTACATGGCGCCCGTGTTTGAGAAACTTGCAGGCAGAATAATAATGACAGTTGCAATTGCCGTTATAGTGTTCGGCTACTTCATTTCAAAAAAGATAATGAATATTAAAGTCTGATTTTTCCCGGAGGTTTTTATGATATTTCTCTTTATTCTTATCCTATTGATTATTATAGTGTTATATATTCTGTCTAAGAACAAGTACAACGAGTATATTGAGCCGCTTGATAAAAAGGAATACAGGCTGAAAGACTGGATGCCTATGGGTTTTTATGTGATGAACAAGCTAAAGTATACTTATTCTACTGCATATGACAGGAAACTTTTAAATAAGATTGCTGAATTAAAGGGTTCGAGGTATTCCATGTATTATCTGCAAGTGCATTGGGCCAATAAAACAGTACTTCTCCTTTTGACTATACTTATGCTGGCTTTGGTTGGGGCTGCTATGGGAACTGTTGATGTGAGTTTTGCCTTATTTGCAGTGCTTGTACCTGGTGCAATCTTCTATTTTTCCGATAATGAGCTGAAAGAACAGGTTAAAAAAAGGAGGCTCAGCATACAGCTGGATTTCCCTGATTTCATAAATAAACTTACACTTCTCATAAATGCCGGTATGACGGTCCCGAAAGCATGGGAAAAGATTGTATCCGAGAATAAAAAAGATACCGTGCTGTATGAAGAGCTTGGCGGTGTGCTTGCCGATATCAGAGCCGGAAAGTCGGAAACAGGAGCTTATGAGGACTTCGCCAAAAGGTGCAGGATCCCTGAGATAACAAAGTTTATATCGGTTATATTGCAGAATATGAAAAAGGGAAATAACGAGTTGGTTTCAATATTGAGGCTGCAGGCATCCGAATGTTGGGAAATGAGAAAAAGTGCAGCAAAAAGGCTGGGAGAAGAGGCATCGACAAAGATGCTGTTTCCTGCCATGATAATGTTTTTTGCAGTACTATTGGTTGTTGCAGTACCGGCGGTATTAGCATTAAAAGGAAGTGTATAGAGAGATACGGGAGGGAGGTGATCGGAATGCTCAGGGTTTTTAAGAATTTTTTGAAGGAAGAAGACGGGGTGGGGA
>JAEZNF010000301.1 GCA_023441845.1 Bacillota bacterium
ACCTGGACCTTTTAAGCAGAATAGGGCCTCAGTGTGAAACTCTTGAGGCTTGTTTGTGTCTTGATAATACCGGGGAAACCGGAAATTGTACAAGTGTCATAAAAGCATCCGATGATAAGGTAATACAGCTTTATGGCGCGGAAACACTTGAGAAATACGGTAGCAGTCCGGTATCAACAGAGGTTGATTCAGAAAATGCCGCTTATGTCATATATACGTCAGGTACGACAGGAATGCCTAAAGGAGTGCTGATAAGTCATAAAAACGTAGTGAGATTGCTTGTAAATGACAGCTTTCAGTTTGACTTTAGCCATGATGATGTCTGGACTATGTTTCACTCATTCAGCTTTGATTTCTCTGTATGGGAGATGTACGGTGCGTTGTTGTACGGCGGAAAGCTGGTAATCGTGCCCAGATCGGTTGCAGCAGACCCTAAGGAATATCTTGGGTTGTTGAAAAAAGAAAAGGTAACTGTATTGAACCAAACACCTACGGCATTTTCAAATCTGATCAATGAGGAATCGGAACAAAGTGAAAGCCGGCTTGCGGTAAGATATGTCATATTCGGCGGGGAAGCCTTAAAGCCGGCTATGCTAAAAGGCTGGAGAATAAAATATCCGTATACCAAGCTGATAAATATGTATGGAATAACTGAAACTACAGTGCATGTGACCTATAAAGAGATAACGGAAAAGGAAATTGAATCGAACAGGAGTAATATCGGTAAGCCCATACCAACCCTGTCGGCTTATATCATGGACAGGAATATGAAGCTTCTTCCATACGGGGTACCGGGTGAGCTTTGTGTCGGCGGGGATGGGGTATCGCGGGGATATCTGAACAGACCGGAATTGACTGCTGACAAATTTGTAAAGAATCCTTACAAGCCTGATGAAAGGCTGTACAGGTCCGGTGACCTTGCAAGAATGCTGCCTGACGGTGAAATGGAGTACATGGGGAGGATTGATCACCAGGTAAAAATAAGAGGACATAGGATAGAGCTGGGAGAAATAGAGACAAGGCTTTTAAAGCATCCGAACATTAAGGAAGCAATTGCATTGGCGGTAGAAGATTCAGAAAAAAACAAGAATATATGTGCTTACTTTATCGGCGATATGGGCTTAACCGCACCGCAATTAAGAGAATATCTGGCTTCGGAGCTTCCAGGGTATATGATACCTTCTTATTTTATGGGATTGGAGAAATTTCCGTTAACCCGGAACGGTAAAATAGACAGAAAGGCTTTGCCTTCACCCAAAGGGAATTTCAGGACAGGAAGCGAATATGAGCCTCCCAAAAATGACCTGGAAAGAAAGCTGGCGGAAGTGTGGCAGAGTGTTCTTGAAGTGGAAAAAGTCGGAATGGGGGAAAACTTTTTTACCCTTGGAGGGGACTCAATAAAGGCAATCAGCCTTATAAGTAAAATAAACAATACCTTTTCCACTGATTTATATATGAGAGACCTGTATGCAAATCAGACCATCAAGGAGTTGGCTTTACTAATCGGCAATGGGGAAAAATCAAAACCTGAAAGTGATTTGATAAACGGACTGATTGTTATTGAAAAGGCGAAACAAGAAATTCTTGCCGACAAAGGTCTGGTATCAAAATTACCGGACGGATGGGAAGATATATACCCTTTGAGCAGGATACAGCAGGGAATGGTATTTTATTCAAAGTCAAAACCGGAAGAACCGATTTACCATGACCAGTTTCCATTTATGATGAGGTTTAAAAAATTCGATCTGGATATTTATCGTCAGGCATTACGGATTCTGTCAAAAAAGCACCCTGTATTAAGGACTGCATTCAACATAGAAGATTTCGGCCAGCCTGTTCAGATTGTGTATAAAGAATTGATTCCGGATGTTACGGCAGATGATATTAAAAATCTGACAAAGTGTGAGCAGGAAGAAAAAATAAAGAACTATATGAATAAGGACTTATGTAACAGGTTTAAATTCGAAAACGAACTTTTATGGAGAGTTAAGATTTTTAGGCTGGATGATGAGCATTACTATATTATAACAACGATACACCATGCCATTCTGGACGGATGGAGTGTGGCTTCCTTCAATACCGAAATTGTCAATGTATATAATGATTTAATTGAGGGAAAACACATTGAATTAAACAGCCTCAAGTTCAGTTACAAAGACTTTGTTGCAATTAATACCGCCCGTAAATCATCAAAAGAGACTAATGATTTCTGGAAGAGTATATTGGAGGGATACAGCAGGAATAAACTGCCGTTTAACTTTTCAAGCAAAAAAATCAGCAATATCAACAAAAGTAAAAAATGTTTGGTGAATATCGGGACAGAGCTTTTGGGCAGGTTGGAAAAGCAGGCGAAAATATACAACTGTACTGTAAAGGATGTTTGTCTGAGTGCTTATGTATATTTACTCATGCTCACAACCACAGAAAAAGATATTGTGACAGGGGTTGTAAGTCACGAGAGACCTGCTGTTGAGGATTCCGAAAAGGCGCTTGGATGCTTTTTGATAACAGTACCTATGAGAATAAAAGCAGACAAAAATGTAAGCAAGCTAAAGCTTCTTGAAATGGTAAAAGAGTACCAGCTAAATGCAAAACCCCATGAGATGTTTTTGGGTGATATTGCAAATGTAACGGGAGGGATAGTAAGGACAGGGAATCCGATTTTTGATACCATATTCAACTTTACGGATTTCCATGTGCTTAAGGGTATTGATACCGCTGATGACAAGGCAGCTTCCGAAGCTGGCTACGGTCTTACCTTGAATCCGAATGAGATGACCAATACATTGTTTGACCTTGAGGTATCCAAGACACTTGAAAACTTAAGTGTATGGATCAAATATTCACAAAACTACTTCTATGAAGAGGATATACGTACAGCTTTGAAAATTTATATAAGGCTTCTGGAAGAATACGCAAAGGATCAGGATTACCCATTGAGCAGCGTAAGCTTTTTATCACAGGAGGAAAAAAAGTTACTGATATACGAGTTTAATAATACCGTATCGGAATATCCAAAATATAAAACCATTCACATGCTGTTTGAAGAACAGGTGAAAAGAACACCCGACAATATAGCTCTGGTTCAAAATGAGAAGACTCTGACATACCGTGAACTCAATGAGAAGGCAAACAAAATTGCATGGGAGTTAATGCGAAGAGGCGTAAAATCGGGGGAACACGTAGGGATTATTGCCAAAAGAGGTTTTGAAATGATAGCGGGAATGCTTGCCGTATTGAAAGCAGGAGGAGCTTATATCCCTGTTGACCCGGAGTATCCTTCAACAAGAATAGAGTTTATATTGGAAAACTCTGATGTAACAGCCGTTGTGGCAGACTGTGAATATGACATTACTGTCAATAATATATTAAGAATCGATTCATTGGACTACAGCGGCCTTTCGGGAGAAAATCCCGGCATAGAGAAGAGCTCGCATGATTTGGCATATGTGATTTATACTTCAGGTTCCACAGGCACGCCAAAGGGAGTCATGATAGAACACCATTCGGCTGTGAACCTGATAAACTGGGTTAACACAAGGTATAATGTCACAGAAAAAGATACACTTCTTTTTGTGACTTCAATGTGCTTTGACCTCTCGGTTTATGATATTTTCGGTATTCTGGCATCGGGAGGAAGAATTGTTATTGCACGGAAAGAGCAGGTTCAGAACATGGAGGATTTGATCAGGATTATAAAGAAGGAAAAAATAACCTTCTGGGATTCTGTTCCGTCCACTATGAACTATCTTGTAAATACACTTGAGGAAGACGAAAACAGCTTTATACAGACGGATTTAAGGCTGGTATTTTTAAGCGGTGACTGGATACCCGTAAAGCTTCCGGAAAGAATAAATAAATTTTTCCCGCGAGCTGATGTGATAAGCCTGGGTGGCGCAACTGAGGGAACGATATGGTCGATATATTATCCTATTAAAGAGGTTGGACAATTCCGGACAAGCATACCTTATGGCAGACCTCTGGACAATAACTACTTCTATATTTTGGATGTAAATAAAAACATGGTTCCGAAGGGTGTTGCAGGAGAGCTGTATATAGGCGGTGTCGGCGTTGCACGGGGATACATTAAAAGGCCTGAACTCACAGCGGAAAGGTTTGTTCCCGACCCGTTTGCTTGTGAAATAAACAGTCCGTATTCCGGTAATATGCCTATGATGTACAGAACCGGTGATTACGGCAGAATGATGTGCGATGGAAACATAGAGTTTTTAGGCAGAGTGGACCATCAGGTAAAGATAAGAGGCTTCAGGGTTGAGTTGGGCGAAATTGAGAACCGGCTGTTAAAGCATGAAGCTGTTAGAGAAGCGGTTGTGGTAGACAGAGAAAATAAAACGGGGGACAAGTACCTATGTGCCTATATAGTAACGCATGAAGACTGCAGTACGGGGGAACTGAGAGAATTTCTCTCCGGGGATTTGCCGGATTATATGATCCCGTCGTATTTTGTAAGGCTTCAGAGTATTCCGTTGACTTCAAACGGCAAAATAGACAGAAAAGCACTGCCGGAGCCTGAAACAGTTATCGAAACAGCAGAAGAATATGAAGCCCCGCGAAATGAATTGGAGGAAAAACTGGTAAGTGTGTGGCGGGACATACTGGGTATGCCGAATTTAGGGATTAATAATAATTTCTTTGATGCCGGCGGTGATTCCATAAAGGCAATGCAGGTAATTTCAGGCCTTAAGAAAATCGGCCTTGTTCTTGAAATAAGGGATATATTTGCGCATCAGACAGTTAAAGAGGTAAGCAGCTTTGTAAGAGGCAAAAGTGAAGCGGCAGGTGATGATACCGTCATAGGTGAGATAGCCTTAATACCAACGCAGAAAGGGTTTTTCAGAAAAACAAGAACAGATAGAAACCATTGGAATTTATCCGTTATGTTATATAAGAAGGATGGATTTAACGCAAAGCTGGTAGAAAAAGTATTTACAAAGATTCTGGAACATCACGATGCTTTAAGGATTGTTTTTAAACTGGATGGAGACAGAGTAACACAATTCAACAGGGGTGTGGACGAACAATTATTTGAGCTTAAGGTTATGGATTGCACGGCAGATCTGGATGATACAAAGGCAATGGA
>JAEZNF010000423.1 GCA_023441845.1 Bacillota bacterium
TCATGGAACTTATTATATAGTTCTGAGACTTTTTGTATTTCCCATCCATAAAGCCTTCATCGCACAGTCTGGCATACGCCAGTGCCAGACTCTTTAACGCTCCCGCAAAGACAGGTACTCCACAGCCGTCAACACTTCTTACAATGCATTCGGGTTCAGCACCACAGAATTTCAACAGAGTTTTTTCCACATTTTTCTGAACCGGATGATCCGGTTTAAAATAGTTTTCAACCGGGTAACCCAGAATTTTTGCAGCAGACATAAATCCCAAATGCTTTCCCGAACAATTACAGTGAAGCTGCGTAGGCTTTTGACCTGCTTCAATCAATTCCCTTGATGCATCCTTATTTATAGGTTCATGCATACCGCACCGGAGCATTTCTTCGTCAACTCCCAATTTGGCCATCAGCCCTTTCAGCACGTCAATATGCTGTCTCTCCCCGCTGTGGGAAGACATTAGAATGGCTATTTCTTTCAAGTCTATATTGTATTCTTCTGCAATCCCTGCCTCTAAAAACGACACTGCCTGCAGCGGTTTCGCCGCAGACCTGAAGTAAGTCATTGTGTCCGGGTCGCCCACTTCATAGAGTATATTACCGTCAGATCTTACAACAACCGCATCCCCCATGTGACTGCTTTCTACAAGGCCTGATCTCATGACCTCAACCAACTTAATTGGCATTCTAAACCGCTCCTTCCGTAAAACCGGTTCACCAAACCTAAAAAGTATTTTAATGCCGATTTTCAATTCCTTCAATAATGCCTTTCATTTTCTTTAAATGCCCCTGATCGGCTTTAAGTATCTTTTGCACAATATTTGCACTTTCATTGTCAAGGTCGCCTTTTACAAGTTCCTCCGCCATGGCTATACCTTTATATTCTCCGTCGTATGCCTCCTTTATAATATCAACTGTGCTTCTTTCACCGCTAAACTGCAGGGCAGCTTTTGCATTTGCCATAAATCCTGCAATTCCGGTACTATCCTCAGGTTTACCCCCGAGGTTTTGAATCCTTTGTGCGATAGTGCTTACGTGCGACTTGTGTTCCATTTGGATATTCTTAAGTTCTTCATTTACAGTATCGTCGTTTACTTCCCCAATATACCGCTCGTATGCCTCAACGGCCATATGCTCGCCCTTCAGTAAGCCGTTCAGCTCATTAACAATTGTATTTTCCATAGCGCTCCTCCATTACAATCAGGATTTTAACAATCAATTTGTTATTAATATCCCCATGAGTAGAATAAATTATTTTAAGATATTTTATAAATCTGTTTGATTCCGATCTGACGGCCCGGAATAAATTGATTGAACAAAGAAAATCATATATAATATAAAAAAATACTTTACCCATTTGGAGATAAGGCTACTTATGAGTATTCTTGGAATAATCGCTGAATATAACCCTTTTCACAACGGACACCTTTACCATCTTGAACAGGCGAAAAGCTTAACTGGGGCTCGCTACACTGTTTGCGTCATGAGCGGCAACTTTATACAGCGCGGCGAACCGGCCTTGATAAACAAATGGGCCCGGACAAAGTCGGCTATCCTGTCGGGCATTGACCTTGTTATCGAACTTCCTGTGGTTTATTCCATGGCAAGCGCCGAGTTTTTCGGGTTTGGAGGTGTTAAATTATTGGACAGCCTCGGAATTGTTGACTATTTATGCTTTGGAAGCGAAAACGGAAGTACCGTAAGTCTTGATGAAATTGCCGAAATACTTTTGAATGAACCTGCTTCCTACAGGGAATATCTCAAGGAGCATCTGGATAAAGGCTTATCTTTTCCGGCATCAAGAAAGTCGGCCCTTTTAAAATACCTTTCTAAAATGGGTGCCGATACCGACAGCCTGGAAGAAACAATGCGCTCATCAAACAATATCCTGGGCATAGAATATTTAAAAGCCCTTAAAAAGCTTGGCAGCACCATAAAACCTGTAACAATAAAAAGGATAATAAGCACATACAACTCTAAGGAGCTGGCAGGCAGCATTGCAAGTGCAACAGCTGTGAGGAAGAACATTTTTGATAATTCCCGAAAAATTGATTTTGATGCCCTTAAGAAGGTTATTCCCGATAATTCCCTGTCCATATTAAAAGAAGAGTTTGAATGCGGCAGAGGCCCTGTTTTCCCCTGTATGTATGAAACCTTGCTTTTAGGACTTGCAAGAAGAATGAGGACAGAGGATTTTTCCTCCCTGCCTTATGTTAACGAAGGCCTTGAAAACAGGCTTAAAGCAGCATCCGGTACTTCAGGATCAATTGAACAATACCTGGAAACGGTTTGCACCAAAAGGTACACCAGAACAAGAATACAGCGGATTCTATCAAGCATATTGACAGGTCTCACAAAAAATGAGTTCGATGAATTCAACAAGTTCGGCGGACCTCAATACATAAGGGTTCTTGGATTTAACAGCAACGGCAGGGAACTGCTCTCTAAAATTAAGAAATCTGCCGCTCTACCTGTAATAGTAAAAGCAGCAGACTTTAAAAATTCTTGTAATCCTCTTCTCAAAAGAATGCTCGAAATCGAGGCTTCTGCAACAGATATTTATGTACTGGCTCACAGTAATACGGAATTCAAAAGAGCCGGCCAGGAATTCACCCAAAACCTGATACGTCTTTAGAATCACAAACCGCATTACTAATCAACATTCAAAACGCCTTCCCTGAACTTTGTCAGGTACTCCATACAGTATTCATCGCGCCCTAACAAGGCTTCTGCAGCATATAAAAGGGCCATCAGCTTTTTATCCAGAGGATCAAGGATAGCGCCATCCATGCCGGCTGCCATTGCAGCCACCAAAAACGCCTGATTCATGAGCTTCCTCGCAGGAATGCCGAAAGAAATATTACTGAGTCCGCAGGCAATATGTACGTCCGGAAATTCCTGTTTGACCTTGCGTATGGTTTCAATGGCAACTACGCCATAGTGAGAGCCTGTCCCGACAGGCCTTATCATAGGGTCTATATATATGTCCTCTATATTTAATCCTTCTTTTGTAAGCTTCTCTATAAGCCGCTCTGCAATAGCAACCCTCTCATCGACGGTTTCGGGCATTCCGGTATCATCCATACAAAGGGCTACCAGACCGGTTTTATACTCTACGGCCAAAGGCATTACAGCATTATAC
>JAEZNF010000441.1 GCA_023441845.1 Bacillota bacterium
CTATAGAGCTTATCCTTTTCCATCATGAACTCTATAGCCTTGGTAGCTTTTCCTATAAATACAGGTAAAACACCTACAGCCCCCGGATCAAGAGTACCGGCATGGCCAATTTTACTTGTCTTTAACACACCCCTTAAAAAACCAACAATATCAAAGGAAGTCATTCCGGGGGGCTTTAATACATTTATTATTCCATCCATATTACAACACCTTTATTATTCTATCCAGAACATCTTCCCGCACCTGCTCCAGACCACCCGCTATAGTACACCCCGCTGCCATCCTATGACCTCCGCCGGAATAGATATTTGCAATCATAGATACATCAACATAAGATTTGGACCTGAAATTAACCTTTATCTCCCCGTTCTCCCTCTGTTTGAAGAAAACCGATACCTCAACTCCGTCTATATTGCGTCCGATGTTGACAATCCCGTCACAATCCTCATCTCTTGCCCCAACCTGCTTCATCATTTCATCGGTCAAACTTATATAGGCAATCCTTCCTCCTTCGATTAACCGGAGTGAATTGATTGCAATACCCATAAGCTTAACCTTTTGCATTGTAGTGGTATCAAAAACTCTCTGGGATATGTCGGAGACATTAGCTCCTCTTCTTATCAAATCGGCTGCAATTTGATGTGTAACCGGGGTGGTATTGCTAAATCTGAATCCTCCGGTATCTGTAGCAAGAGCAACATATAAACATGTCGATATCTGATTGTCTATCTCAACACCCAGCTGCTCTATAAGCTTAAATACAATCTCTCCGGTAGCAGCGGCATCAGTCTCAACAAGGTTGTAACTTGCAAACATTGTATTTGTGGTATGATGATCTATATTTATTGTTACCTTTGCATTCTCAAAAATTTTCAGCCTGCTGCCAAGCCTTAATAGATCTCCCGTATCAATCGCCAAAACAGCATCAAAATTATCAGTAGCCGATTCAAATACTTCAATAAGCTGCTTTGGGTTCAAGAAATCAAATATTGAAGGAATACTTTCTTCCGTTACAATAGTAACCGGTTTATTTAACCTCTTTAAAGCCAATCCTAGGGCTAAACTTGAGCCGATAGCGTCACCGTCGGCAGAAACATGAGGTAAAATACATATACTACCCGAATTTTTAAAAATTGAAACAATACTATCCATTATCATAACCTACCGCCATTCACAAATAGGCAATTTGGATTATCGGTTTTGAAATTGACCCCAATCATCCAATTGCCTTAATATATTTCGTACTATTTATTAATTGTATCATCAATAAGCTTTGTCATATAAACCCCGTGTTCTATGGAGTTATCAAGTTCAAACTGCAGCTCGGGAGTATATCTTATCTGTATTCTGTGCCCAACTTCGCGTCTTATAAAGCCTGCGGCACTCTTTAAGCCCTCAATGGCATTCTTTTTATCTTCATCACTCCCTAAGACACTGACAAACACTTTTGCATATCTTAAGTCCCTTGTTACATTCAACGAAACAACACTTATCAGTTTAGGCAAACGCGGATCCTTTAATCCGTTCATTATTATTTCGCTTACTTCTCTCTTTATCTCTTCAGATATCCTGCTTAGCCTGTCAACCATTATATTATTCACTCCTTAGCTCATGTAAAATAATATTATTAGCTATATTTCAGGTTTTTATTTAAAAACCTGAAATTATCTCTTTACTTCCTCCATAATATAGGATTCGAGCACATCCCCTTCTTTAATATCATTGAACTTTTCAAAGGATACACCGCATTCAAATCCTTGAGCAACTTCCTTGGCGTCGTCTTTAAATCTCTTAAGCGATGAAAGCTTTCCTTCAAAAACAACAATTCCATTCCTTACTATTCTCACTTCGGAATTTCTGACAATTTTTCCGTCAGTTACATAGCTGCCGCCTATTGTGCCTATTCCCGAAACTTTGAATATTTGCCTGATTTCGGCATGTCCCTGTATGGCTTCCTTAAATGTCGGATCAAGCATTCCCTTCATGGCAGCTTCAATATCTTCAATTGCATTATATATTATCCTGTAAAGCCTCATGTCAACCCCTGCATTTTTTGCAGCCTCAATGACATTTGCACCAGGTCTTACATTAAATCCGATAATTATGGCGTTTGAAACCTGTGCAAGAGTAACATCAGCTTCTGCAATAGCTCCTACGCCTCCGTGTATAATTTTTACCCTGACTTCATCATTGCTGAGTTTTTCCAGAGATTGTTTTACGGCTTCAACAGAACCCTGAACATCGGCTTTTACAATTAAATTCAAGTCTTTTACTTTACCTTCTTTAATCTGGTTAAAAAGGTCATCAAGGGATACCTTGGCACTTGCTTTAAGATGCTGCTCCCTCTGCTTGAACTTTCTCTTCTCGGCAAGCTGTTTTGCAACCTTTTCATCTGTTATGGCATAGAATATTTCACCGGCTTCCGGTACTTCCGGCAGCCCAAGTATTTCAACAGGCGTGGACGGGCCGGCTTTTTTAATAACGTGACCTTTATCATCGGTCATTGCTCTGATTCTTCCCACTGTTGTTCCTGTAACAATTGAATCACCGTGCTTTAATGTTCCACGCTGCACCAAAATAGTAGCTATAGGACCTCTATCCTTATCAAGCTTAGCTTCAACAACAGTACCTTTAGCCTGTCTGTCCGGATCTGCCTTTAACTCCAATACATCTGCGGTTAAAAGAACCATTTCCAGAAGTCCGTCAATGTTCTCCCTCTTCTTAGCCGAGACATTAACGCATATTACATCTCCGCCCCATTCTTCACTTACAAGGCCGTATTCCGTCAGTTCCTGTTTTACCCTTTCAGGATTTGCCCCCGGTTTGTCAATCTTATTTATGGCAACAATTATTGATACATTTGCAGCTTTTGCATGGGTTATAGCTTCAACTGTCTGAGGCATAACACCGTCGTCGGCAGCTACTACCAGTATGGCAATATCGGTTACCTGCGCTCCTCTTGCTCTCATTGCCGTAAAAGCTTCATGTCCGGGAGTATCAAGGAATGTTATATTCCTGTTGTTAATCTTAACTGTATATGCACCTATATGCTGCGTTATGCCTCCGGCTTCGCTTTCTATGACGCTTGCATGCCTTATAGCGTCAAGAAGCGATGTTTTACCATGGTCAACATGCCCCAT
>JAEZNF010000455.1 GCA_023441845.1 Bacillota bacterium
AGAGTATTTTCGAAAACCATTTCATGGCAAATAGCTTCAAGCATGCTAAGTATTAAGCATGCATATGTAATAAACTGTAAAAACGCAATAAATTTCCGGGGGAAATTCGAAATCTTGTACGCTTAGATAATGCAGAATTTGTGCTTGGTTATACCGATATTTCACTGCAATTTGCTGATTTAATACTTTAATAGGATGAGAGCCTACTGTTGATAAAAGCCCGGAGTTATAAAAGCTCCGGGCTTTTTCAATTGTTTCAAAATGCTGATTATTAAAGCATGTATATCTGCTATTCCGTAATACCTGCAAATTTTTTTGTTCCAAAGAAGACATTGTTGAAAAAATCCTTTGTTGCATCAGCACCAAGGGTATTTTTGAACACATTTGTAGAAACACCGCCGGAATCAACCAACCTGTCTGTATAGTCCTGGGTAATCCGCCACTTTATTTCCATCTCGTTTTCTGAAAGACCTTTAGATGAATGATCCATTTCAATAAATAGATTTAAGTTTTCAGTAAAAATAGAAAATATCGCATCGTCCTGCGAGGCTGAAACCTTCTTTGCCGTACAAACTGTTTTCAGTGAATCATACCAACATTCTTTCAGTTCCATATCCGGTAATGCCGCATATTTGTCTTTAATAATTTGAAACTTATCCATATAAGATTTGTAAAGAGAGTCTTTTTCCTTTACCAAATCATAATACTCAATAAGAAAACTTCGGTTTTGCTGGACGTATATGTAGTCATTCGAAAAAAGAGGCAAATTTTTATAGTACGGTGTAATAACAAACGAAAGCATCTGTAGTTTAGGTGAATCTTTGGATTCCATTACCAAAAGGTTTCCGACACCATCAATCTCATATTGTTTTACGTTATATGATATATTTTGTATCTGGAGATTTGAAAACTCTCCGCAATCCATTTCTCTGAGACTATAATTAGAATTCAACATATCCATGGCATTATTGATTTCCTTATCAATTGCTCTCATGTTAACAGAAAAAGTGTCGTTATTTGAAGCGTTTTCCACTTAAGCCACCCCTTTAAAATAGAATAGAATATTTTTTCTTTTTAAAATAGAATATTTTTTCCCCTTCAAAATTATGTTATTGGATATCATAAAATATTTCCAACGCATAATACAATATATTGAACTCTTATTTTTGAGAAATTTCAATAGCTGGTACTGCCTAAAAAAAGAACTTTTTTTGTATTTAGCTTGGTAAATCTCAATGTTTTAAATTATTTCATAAAAAAGGAGGCGATAGCTTTTTTGTAAATTAATTTACATTTATGGTATAATAAACCTAATATTAATGTAGCATGGTTCAGGCATAGTGATAATTGGGTTGCAACCGATACAATTAATTTTTGACACAAGGAGGTATTCAAAACATGAAAAGTCTAATTGATTTAGCCGTTGTAGGTGCAGGACCAGCGGGACTAATGACCTCAAAAGTTGCAGCAGAAATGGGGCTCAAGGTTATACTTATTGAAAAAAACAAAAACTTCGAACAGTTACGAAGGGCATGTTCCTCTCAATTTATTATGGATGACGGGTATGAGAATGAATTCATCCAAATAGAGGACGGCAGGATACTGTTCCAAAAGAACAATTTTGAGGTTAAATATTCCGGAGCTTTAGTTAATGTTACTAATAAATACTATTATTCTCCCAATGGAAACCGGATTCATTTTGCTCATACGGACCAAACACCGTTTGCTCTCAAATTTGATAAGAATAAACTTATTCGGGATTTGTGCAAGGAATGCGAAGAATCACGCGTAGAATTGAGAATGGGAACTCTGGCATATGGTGGATCGGATATGGGAGACCATGTCAGGATAGATCTCAAAACCGGGGATAAACGTTATTCAATAGAAGCCAGGAAAGTTGTAATTGCCGAGGGTACTAATGCGCAACTAACCGGAGTCTTTGGCCTCAATAAAAACAGAAATCTGTTTGCCACAGCTCATGTTGTCAAATATATACTTGAAGGAGTAGAGGGATATGAGCCTAATAGTTGGAACCTTTACTACGGAAAGGCATATCATTCTAATGCAGCAGTAATCATTGGACCCAGCTTATATGGAGACAAAACTGTTGAGTTGACACTTTCAGGCAATACAAAGATAAGACCTGAATCAATTTTTGAAAATGTCACTAAAGACAGTCCGCTAAAAAAGCAATTTGCTAATACCCGTATAATAGACAAGCATGGCTGTGCAGTCAAGGCTTTCACATCACTTAAGGAACCCTATGCAGGCAATGTCATTTCAATAGGCGACAGCGCTGCTTTTGTTGAAGTTGAAGTACAGGGAGCCTTAATGTGCGGATATTATGCAGCAAGGGCCGTAAAAGATGAACTCCAGGGGAATAATGGTTTTGAGCAGTATACAAATTGGTGGAATGAATCCTTTGAGTTTAATTCCGACGAATATCTTCAAGTTGCCCAGGGCTATGCACTGGTGCCTACATATTCAGATGATGAACTTGACTACCTGTTTGCTCTTGTGGAAGGTGAAGTATTGGAAGATACCTACAGTCAGTATAAAACTCCAAAACTTATCTGGAATTCCATTTTGTCAAACTCAGACCGAATTCAAAGCGAAAGACCCGCTGTATTCAATAAGATAAGTAAAATGAATCAATTGACCCTAACAGATACCTTTTAAAAGGCTTAGGAGCAAGCCTCCGAAAAGTTCAAATAAAAAAGGCTTTTCGTATTGTTCTTTTATTATGAAAGGGATGCTTACATATGAAAAACATGATTGATTTAGTTGTAGTGGGCGCAGGCCCTGCCGGACTCATGGCTGCAAAAACAGCAGCAGAAATGGGATTAAAGGTAATAATCGTTGAAAAAAAGCGTGATATCAAACAGGTACGAAGGGCATGCTGTGCTCAATTTGTTATGGATGACGGGTATGAAAATGAGTTTCTCCGGATACAGGACGGCAAAGTACTGTTTACAAGGAATGGTTTCAACTTACCTTATACCGGACGTTTAGAAAACATTACAAATAA
The DNA here is from genome assembly GCA_023441845.1 of Bacillota bacterium. Classification (GTDB taxonomy): domain Bacteria; phylum Bacillota; class Clostridia; order Acetivibrionales; family DSM-2933; genus JAEZNF01. Next base: position 3,029 of record JAEZNF010000455.1, read on the forward strand.
CTACCATTACTCTCCCAATGGACATAGAATCCATTTTGCACATCCGGATGGCAGACCGTTTGCAATCAAGTTCGATAAGGGACAGCTACTTTGTGATTTATGGAAATATTGTGAGAAATTAGGGGTGGAATTAAGATCGGAAACCCTGGCATACGGTGGGTCAGACGCGGGAGACCATGTCAAAGTGGATATTAAAAGCCACGGGAATTGTTCTGTAATTGAGGCAAGGAAGTTAATAATCGCTGAAGGTGCCAATGCCAATTTGACCGGGGTATTTGGCCTCAACAATGGAAGGGCCCTATTCGGTACACCTTTCGTATTAATGTATTTTATTGAAGGTACACATGGGTTTGAACCCCGGAGCTGGAACCAGTTCTACGGAAGAGCATATCATCCCGGTGCGGAAATAATAGTCGAGTCAAGCCTTGAAAGTGATATTGTTGAATTGACGATTGTAGGCACTAAGAAGATGCTGCCGGGAACATTTTTTGAAAATATAACTAAAAACAGTCCTTTGAGGGACCATTTTGCCGGTTCCCGGGTAGTAGACAAGACAGGATGTGCCCTAAGGTCTTACGCATCACTAAACAAACCGTACTCGGGCAACGTAATTACAATTGGAGATAGTGCCGCACATGTTGAGGTTATTGTACAGGGAGCTTTAATGTGTGGATACCATGCGGCTAATGCGGTAAAAAACGAACTTGAGGGAAAGAACGGCTTTGAACAGTATACCGGCTGGTGGAATGAGGCGTTTGATTTCAACCGCACTGAATTCTCTGAATTTATTGATTTATACGGTAGTTTGACCATGATGCCGAAGTACTCTGATGACGAGATTGACTATCTGTTTTCTTTACTGGAAGGCAAAGTATTGG
>JAEZNF010000528.1 GCA_023441845.1 Bacillota bacterium
TTATACCGCTGGTCTGGGGCCTTTCAGTTCCGAAAGAGCCTTCAAACAAATCTACATAATCATCTCCGTTTGTTTTAAGAATCTTTCCGATTATTCCAATCACTTCATTTACGGCAAGTGTCACCGCTCCTACCTGAGAAAATATAGGATTAGCGCTTATTGATTTTATTAACTTTGCGAAAGTACTGTTTTCAATAGCCTGATGAATATCGTCAAGCCTCTGTCCCAGGTTGTTGAAATCCTTATCACACTCATGAACGATTATGACAACGTTTAAAGAGCCTTCTACAGATTGGGAAGGCCACAACTGAATTCCGTTGCCTACAAACTCTCTTTTCTGCTTATTCTTCATTTTAACGGCTGTAGATGACAGGTCAACCCCTGTCGGAGGGAAAATATAGGGATTTTTTCCGCTGTAATCCCACGCAATTGCTGTAAAATATATTTCATTGTTTGGATTGATACAGTTTAAAAGCCCTTCAAAGCTCTCAAACAATGTAATGCTTTTTAAATAGAGGCTCCAGGCATATTTTGACTTCATTATACCAATATCCGGTATAACGAGGTCCGGTGACAGTTCTTTTATTGAGACTGAATTCAGTGCTCCGGGAGATTTAGCAGGTTTACCGTTTTTATGAGTGATATTTGATACTGAAAGGCCTATTTCATCGAAGTTACCGATTTTAAAAAGCGGCATTTAAGAGTACCCTCCTTATAATCCTTTATAAATAATATGCCGGGGATACTATAATAATGAGCAGCATAAAAACAAATATAAATTAAAAAATCACTTTATATAATTTCAGCAGTAATGATTTACAAACAAAAAATAATTGTTAAAAGCTTAAAGGATGCTGCAAAACAATAAAATTAAAGTTTCTATGTGAAATATGGCTCAATGAATCCAATATCATTGACAATTTTTCCTTATCTACATATAATGTTAGTAATTGAATAAAATAATAGAGCAGGCGATGCATTTTAACAATGTGTGGGGCCGGGCCGGAAATCCGGCAGCAGGTGGGATATATACCTGTGGGACTATATGAGATTATAGTTTCACAGGTTTTTTAGTGTCTGAGGAACTATTTTGAAAATGTTGTTTTGCGGTTTTGTTCATATTATGAAAGGACGTGATTAGTAAATATGTCAAATAGGAAAAAAAAGGTTGCCTGGTTGTCGGTAGTTTCCAATACTGTACTGATAATACTAAAAGTAATTGCCGGGATATTAAGCGGCTCTGTAAGTATTATATCCGAGGCCATACATTCCGGTATGGATTTGGCGGCCTCCGGAATCGCGTGTTTTTCAGTCCAGGTGTCCTCAAAACCGGCCGATAAAAACCATCCCTACGGTCATGGAAAAATTGAAAACATATCGGGAGTAGTTGAAGGCCTGCTGATTTTTGTTGCAGCTTTTCTAATCATCAAGGAGGCAATGGTTAAGATACTGCATCCGAATGAAATTGAAATATCTCAAGAATACATAGCAATAGCTGTAATGGCTATAGCCGCGATTATTAATACGATAGTAGCCAGAATACTGTACAAAGTCGCAAAAGAAGAGGATTCCGTAGCCTTAGAGGCAGACGCCCTGCACCTTAAGACTGATGTTTATACTTCATTAGGAGTAGCAATCGGCCTGCTGCTCATTAAGCTGACGGGGATAACTATTTTGGACCCCATTGTCGCTATTTTAGTAGCACTTCTTATTGTTAAGGAGGCGTGGCACCTATGCAGTACTGCATTTATACCACTTTTGGATGCAAGCATTTCAGAAGAGGAAGAACTTAAAATAAAAGAAGTACTTGATACATATAACGGCAGAATTAAGGAATATCATGAGCTTCGCACCAGAAAGTCCGGGAATATGAGATACATTGATTTTCACTTACTGGTGGATGGACGGGTAACGGTAGATGAGGCCCATGCCCTATGTGAAGAAATAGAAAAGAGTATAGAACAAAAACTCAAAAATACCAACATTAACATTCATATTGAGCCATCGGGAAATTAACTGACAGTTCGTAACACAAGATGTTTATAGTTATATAAAGCGTTACTAATCTACAGCCTTAATTTTGTGTCCGCAAATAAAACTCCTTAAAATTTATCATACATTAGTAAGGAAAATATATACTTATTGACGAATGGTTAGGATACAAATATCGTTTTTTGTGATATTCGTTAATCTTAATATATATTAAGGAGGAGAAACTTATGATTATTCAACCAAGGCCATTTCACTTCGGGAAATGACACTAATCAAAATAAATAAGACGGGGTTGTGGCTGCAACCCCGTCTTATTAGTGGTCATTTTTCTTAAAACCGTCTTAACAAATTTTGACGCTCAAAATCAAACCGTTAATATGTTGTATTGAACTTTGCTGCTACCAATAATACATCTTTCATACTGATAGCTCCGTCTTTATTTATGTCGCATTTTATGTTATATCTGCTATCGGTAGATATAGTGTTGAAAGCGGAAGCTATAAGCATTATATCATTCATATTTATTGCACGGTCTCCATTTACATCCTCAGGTACTAAACTACTCGAAGGAGTGGGTGTAGGTGTATTTGTGTATGATGGATTTGTAGGCTTATTAGTCGGGGATGGTTTATCCGTAGGCTTTGGAGTGGATGAAGGTTCGTCGCCGCCGGTTGTACACACACCGTTTTTACCGAGGGGTACTTTATGATCCAGGCCGATAAATTTTCCTTCGCTGTTTCTCCAGAGAGTAGGCAGTAAATAATTGTCATACTTATTGTCATTCCACTTAAGGTCTCTTCCGCCTTCGAATGGAGTACCTTCACCGCGGGTCAGCAATCCGTCGGTATCGGATGAATCGATATTTATACACCAGAAGGTATGGTGGAGTTTGTACTTGTTTGCTACAATATAGTCTCTCATACATCTCATGTACTTTTTGTTGAGTTCAAGAAGACTGTCGTTGCCTTCGGTCTTACCGCCCCATTCTCCAATAAGAAGAGGGGATGTTCCGTTTTCCATTATATACGCCCAGTTGTCTCTCCAGCACTGTTCATATAATATTTTGCTAGCCTGTGCATCATTTGCGGTAATGAAATCGCCTTTGAACCAATCCTGTTCATATACCAAAGGACCGTAATCATGCGGCGAATAAACAAGTTGTTTCTGGTGTTTTCCTAAATTGATGGGATAATCTTTTACACCTCTTAAGTTTCCGCCCCACCAGTTACCATAGTAAGAATTTGTCCCTGTCCATGGGCTGGTATCCACTTCAGCGTCATCCCAAAGGCCGTCTTTCGGGTACATTTCTACACCTTCTACAAATATTAATATATTCGGGTGAACTTCAAGAATTTCCAATGCGGTTTCCTCTGCAACTCTCTTCCAGTTGGTTGCTTTGTTTGAATCGTCCCAGATAGCACTTTGTGAAAATATTTTTAATGTTCCGGTATTTGTGTGCGGTTCGTTTTTAAGGTCAAAGCCTATTATGGTATCGTCATTTTTGAAGTGTTTTGCTGCCCATACCCAGGCAGACTTAAACACTTTTTCCGTTATTGCACCTTTGAACCAAAGGGGATGATTGTGTCCCTGATTATCTGTTTCTGCGCTATGTACATCCAGTATTATCTTTATGCCTACTCTTCTGAAATTTTCCAGCATGAAATTGAACAATTCGAAGCTGTTTAAGCCGGCTAAAGCTTCGTTATTATAGCTTGTATCGGTTGAAGCAGGGTATTCGCCTCTGCTCCAGGCATCTAACAAATCGGTTGCGATAGGTATTCTTACGACATTTATACCCTTATCAGCTACCATTTCAATGTCTTTTACTATGTTGCTGTGATATGAATCCAGAAGCATCCTCTCACGACAATTGAATCCGAACCAGTTTGCGCCGGTAAGCCATACTTTATTTCCATACTTATCAACTATATTGTTGCCTTCGACATGCAGCCAATCGTCATTTGTGTCATATGTATCGGACTCAGCCGATATTTGTATGGTAGATGACATTAATGATGTAATAATAATCATTATTACAAGAGATAAAATAAAGTACTTTTTCATTTCCTATTCCCCCCAAAATAAACACTTTAAAATAAGTTTAAATTAAAACTCCATTTTTCTTTAAAACTCCATAACACTTAAATACTCCAAGATAGAAAAAATAATATTCTGCCGTCAGATAAACAAATTGGATATTTTACTGACAATTAAAATAAAATATGAGAGCTTTTAAGACCACCCCCGTAAATCAATAATTTATTGTTTTATTGCATAGTTGGTATGTTAAAAATATCCATAAGCAGTTGATTCATAACCGTTTAACTAAATAATATCATAATATTTAGCTAAAAACTATAAAAATCAAAATTATAAAGAAGCAACTCATTCCACCATATGGAATGAGTTGCTTCTTTTACTTGATTTGTAGTTTATTTCGAACCTTTAAGTGTAGTTCCGAGTGCCGCTTCGTCAATCTGCTGGCCATTAAGGGTTATATAAATGCCTTCACCGGGATGAGTACCCTTTAAGCGTATGGTTTTTACATTTATAAACGAATCCATTTTAAGCTTCTTTATTGTTTCCGACATATTGGCGTAAAGCTCTTTTGAACCCTTCTCCGAGCACGATTCGCACATACAAAGTGTAAACTCCTGTGTCATAAACGCTGAATTGGCTTTCTTTCTGACGGTATTGCAAGCATTGTCGCCAACCTTCTCGGTATAGCTTGTGTGCAGAAGCTCATGCGCCAGATGCGAGTTGGCCTCACCGTAGAAGTCCCTGTAGAGCCTTAATATGTCCGGGTTTTCCTGGGATTTACGGTATTTTGCAGTCTTGTCAATGTTTACGAGAACCTGCTGACGTTTTGACATAGCATCTATTTTTTCGGGTACAGGATGTCCGGCTCCGCAGATACATCCGCCGGGACACGCCATTACCTCTATAAGGTCATATCCTACATCAACACCCTGGATGATTTTTTCCACAACAGGTTCGGCATTATGGAGACCGCTTATTACAGCTACACGGAGATTTGTACCGTTTGCGTCAATGGTAGCTTCCTTTACGCCTTCAAAACCGCGGATTTCTTCAAAATCAAGGTGATCAGTAAGTACCTTGCCTGTAAGCTTTTCAACCGCCATACGGAGGGCTGCTTCAGCAACACCGCCTGATGCACCAAAGAGGACGCCGGCGCCTGTAACTTGCTTGTAAGGATCATCAAACTCCTGCGGTACTATATCAGTGGTTTTGATACGGAATAGATTGACCATTTCAAGCATTTCGCTTGAGGTGAGAACCGCATCCACATCTCTTATACCGTCCGGGGCAAATTCCGGACGTGCTGCTTCGTGTTTCTTTGCAAGGCACGGTACAATAGAAACCACAAACAGGTCTTCTTTTTTAAGTCCCGCCATCTTTCCATAATGATTCTTAACTGTTGCACCCATCATCTGCTGCGGAGACT
>JAEZNF010000546.1 GCA_023441845.1 Bacillota bacterium
TGAGTACACTGACTCAATAGAAAATCCCCAGGTACTACCTGAAGACCATAGGTCAATTGCTCAGGATATGCTGAAACATTTACAACTTGCTGAACATGGTGCTGAAAAAAGTGCAGGTTTTATTACAGGAATCAAGGCTCAGACAACAAATATGAATACTTCTAATTCGCAAGTATTCTGTGTTGCCGATGTTATCAAGGATGCATTAACAGTATTGGACTTTGCTTTAAAAAAGGGCAACTGCAAACTTGCTACAGATTATGATAATTCAGTCAGGATTTATGGTGATCCCAAAAGACTTGTACAGGTGATTACCAATCTTGTAGTAAACTCAATTGATGCCTGTAAACCTAATGGAGGAAGTATATCAATAACACTTAAAAATACCGGAGACGGTTTTGCAAAGCTAACGGTTCAGGATACGGGATGCGGAATTTCTGAGGAAATTATGCCGCGGATATTTGACCCCATGTTTACGACAAAACCCTTTGGGGAAGGAACAGGATTGGGTCTTAGCATAGTTCATGACCTGGTAAATGAATTTAAGGGAACTATTAATATAGAGAGTAAAAAAGGATTGACATCATTTGTTATAACATTACCAATAAAAATGGAGGCATAAAAATGGCCAGATTAAACTCCAAAAAACCTTTGAATGGAAAGCGTATTCTGCTCATCGATGATCAGGAAGACTATAGAATAGGAACGCAAACGTTACTGGAAAGGGAAGGCTTTGAAGTTATAACTGCCGTTAATGGTACCGAAGCTGTTGAGATGGTGAAACTGCAACATTTTGACCTTGTGCTTCTGGATTATTTCATGCCGGGAGGAATGACCGGGGAGGAAGTTGTAAAAGAAATCCGCAAATTTAATGAATATATACAGGTTATACTTCAGACAGGCTATTCCGGTGAGAATCCCCCGCGGGAAATGATGCGCGAGCTTGATATACAAGGATATCATGACAAATCCGACGGCCCGGAAAAACTACTGCTTTGGGTTGATGTGGGCTTGAAATCGGCATACACATTACAAATGCTCAATAAAAGCAGGCAAGGTTTAAAATATATCCTTGAAATAACTCCTGAATTGCATAAAATACAGATGATAGAAAACTTGATTCAGGGTATTCTATTGCAGATAACAGGATTACTGGGAATTGTAAACTCTTTTTTGGCAGTATTGCCTGATGAAATTGACAACATTGAAAAAACTTCTACATCGGACATTTTTCTTGAAATGCTTGAAGATGTTACAGGTCTGGAAATTCGGGCTACTACAGGTAAGTTTTGCGATTATCGTACCATTGAAGGCTGCCTTGAAATAATAAAAATCAAAAAAATTAAGGAAGTTCTTATAAAAAATGAAGTCTATTACTCCGATGAATATTCGGTTATTCCTCTGGCTGTAGGTGAAACAGTGTTGGGAATTGTTTATCTTGAACAGAATGATATAAAACCGGAGGACGTTGAACTTTTGAATATTTTTGCCAATCAGGCTGCTGCAGCATTACAAAATGCATATCTATACTCAACAGCTACAGTTGATAAACTAACAGGTGTTTATATCAGAACGTTCTTTAATCAACAACTGATGCGTGAGATTCGTACATCTTTTGGTCATAAAACCCCCTTGAGCCTGATTTTGCTGGATATAGATTATTTGAAGCACATAAATGATACTGCAGGCCATCTTGGAGGTGACCGTGCACTTACCATAATGGGCTCGATATTAAAAAAATCCATCCGTCCAAGTGACATTATCGGTCGCTATGGCGGAGATGAATTTATAATTCTTTTACCAAGCACCCCTTTGGAAAATGTGAGTACCGTTACAAACAGAATCTATGAGAATTTACTGGGAAAAAATATAGAAGGAGATTTCGGCAGTATTCCAATTTGTTGCAGTATGGGTGTCAGTGGTCTTAAAATGCAAGAGTTGGAACTTGAAAATATTCCACAAGCAATTCCGAGGTCATATATAGATGAAATTGCAAAACAGTTAATAGATGGAGCTGATAAAATGCTTTATCAGGCAAAAAAGAATGGACGTTCATGTGCTGTTACAGGAGAAAATATTAAAGGGCATATATCCCGGGATAAAGCCGAATGAGCAGGAAATGAAACCTGTTTATTCGGTTTTATTGAGATGCATTATTTTAAGGTATATTCAATTCTTAATATATTCCCTGCCGTATCAAGCATATATAAATAACACTTCAAAGTATTAGATTTATATGGTAGAATGAAATGTAAATAAATACAGTGCTAGTGAATTGTTGAAACTACTCCCCTTGGCCACTTTTAGATGCGGGGGAGTTTTAAACGTGTTTCTTGCAGCATAAAGACCTTTATCAGATTTAATTAAAGTATTTATGCATTTTTTTACACTGCAAAGTATAATTAAAGCGGCGGATAAAGTATTATGTAAATTTATGAGGTTATCATGCATATATGCAGAAGGATATATAAAAAAATCTATGCTTTTAAAGGCATCATTAAGGGAAGCCTTTCCGACATGAAGATCAGTGTAAGGTTTACACTATTTTATTGTGTTATTTTGATTATCTCAATTTTACTTAGTAATGTTCTATATCAGAAAATATACTCGAACACAGCTTTAAAAAAGGTCAGCGAACTGTCTGTCCAGACCCTTTATTCCGTTAAGACCAGCCTGGACCTCATGCTAAGCAATATAGACAATTATTCTAAAATGATGCTGTCCAATGACGATTTGCAATCCCTCTTAAAGAATGATAATATATACTCCGATTTGCGGATACAGGGGAGACTGGGTGCGTACCTAAACAAACTGACTCAGGAAACATCAGCTATCTCCTCGGTTTTTATTTTTGATAATTCCGGAAACGGATATTCTATCAATAACCAGGATAATCTGAAGTTTATGCCGTCCAATATCCGCGATGCAGATTGGTATGATCAGGTTATCAGTAAGAAAGGTGCTTATATATTAAGGCTAAATGGCGGAAATGCTTTTGGGAATGCTCCAAAGGGTAATTTTGTATCCATGATCCGTTTAATACGAGATATAAATTCAACCAGGACACTTGGAGTGTTAGTTATTAATATATCTGGAAATGCATTTAAGGATTCTTATGCAAGTATTGTAAACAACTATACGACGGGAGTAACAATACTGGATGAAAATAACGAAAGTATTATAAAATTGAATGAGATCAATAAAAGCGAAATGAACAATCTGCTAAAATCCTTTGTTTATAAAGATCATGGCTTTATTATGAGAGAGTTCCAGGATATGGAATATATGATTTCGTATGTGGTTGATAAAAGATATACCTGGAAGATTGTAAGTATCATACCGGCTAAGGAATTATCAAATGAAACGGCTGCACCTGGCTTGATCGGTTTTGCCATAATATTGATCAAC
>JAEZNF010000549.1 GCA_023441845.1 Bacillota bacterium
CCAAGGTTGTTCAAAAGAATGCAGTGGACAGGGTATTTATAAACACCTCAGGTATTGGGGTTATACACGAAGGGATAGATGTTTCGGGCGCGTACGCAAGGCCGGGGGATGCCGTTATTGTTACAGGGACAATAGGCGACCACGGCTGTTCCATTCTCTTGGAGAGGGAAGCGCTTGATATTGTCTCGGACCTTGAGAGCGACTGCAGTCCTTTAAACGGCCTCCTGGAAAAGGTTTTTGCCGTTGAGAAAAACATACATGTCCTGCGGGACCCGACCAGGGGAGGCCTTGGAACTACCTTGAATGAGATTGCAAGGCAGAGTGATGCCGGTATAAAGCTGTATGAAGATAAAATACCGTTAAAGGAGCAGGTCCGGGGAATATGTGAAATGCTCGGATTGGACCCTCTTTATATGGCCAATGAAGGTAAGATGATTATTATACTTCCACGGGATTCGGCTGAAAAAGTACTTAATATATTAAAGAACGAAAAGCTAGGGCAAAATTCGTCCATAATAGGAGAGGTAACCGGAGAACACCGTGGACGTGTGACTATGAAAACCGTAACAGGCGGCAGCAGGATTGTTGATGTGCCTGTAGGCGATCAGCTGCCGAGAATCTGTTAGGAAATATATTTTTTTATTCCAGATTATTGAATATAATAACGTTATTTTATTATACTATTATTGCGTTAATAAATTACTTAAGTTTTATTAATTCAGAAAGGAAGATAATGGGATGAGCAATGCAATTGGCAGTGCAACGGTGGAAGAGAAGGTAACAAAGGTTGATTCGTTTAACGGTATAGATATTTACAAGATACATGCAGAAAAATTCAAGACAAATTCAATTAACATCTTTTTCGAGGATACGTTAAAGAGGGAATGTGTTACAAAGAACGCACTTGTTCCTGCCGTATTAAGAAGGGGAACTCAGAATTTAAATACTTTTCGGGACATTGCCCTGTACCTGGAGGAATTATACGGCGCTTCCTTTGACTGTGGTGTTTCTAAAAAGGGTGAGCGGCAGATAATACAGTTTTATATCGACCATATTTCCGATAAATACACCGGGGAGAAGTCGGAACTTCTCAATAAATGCTTTAGTCTACTCTTTGAGATAGTTACCCGGCCCATTCTTGAAGACGGTGTATTCAGGGCTGATTATGTGGATCAGGAGAAGGAAAACCTGAAAAAAATCATTGAGGGAAGAATCAACGATAAGATGCAGTATTCGGTTGACAGATGCCTTGAGGAGACATGTAAGGGCGAGCCGTTTTCAATATACGAATACGGTTTTATTGAGGATCTTAGCGCTATTGACGGTAAAAACCTTTATGAGCACTACAAAGATATGCTGGAAACATTCCCTATGAAGGTGTTTGTCGCCGGAGATATTGAAGATTCGGCTTTAAAGTCAGTGACTGAAAAACTAAAAGGATTGAAGCGAAGTAATATTAAAGAACAGGTTACTTTACCGGTTCAGAAAAAAGTCGATGAGGTCAGGAACGTAACTGATGCTCTTGATATCACTCAAGGCAAGCTGTCTTTGGGTTTCAGGACGAATATTTCTTCAAGTGATAAAGCCTACTATGCACTGCTTGTATATAACAGCATTTTAGGCGGAGGTATTCACTCAAAGCTCTTTCAAAATGTAAGAGAAAAAGAAAGTCTGGCATATTACTCATTTTCACGGCTGGAGAAATTTAAAGGCCTTATGGTCATAAGCTGTGGAATAGAGTTTCAAAACAAGGACAAAGCGCTGGAAATTATATTGGAACAGTTAGATGAGATGAAAAAAGGAAACATCTCCAATTACGAATTCGACGCCAGTATCAAATCCATTCATACAGGCCTTGAATCGCTTAAAGACAGCCAGATGCAAATGGTGGATTTTTTCTTGAGCCAGACTGTATCGGGTACAAGCGACACTTTAAGCAGTTTGATCGAAAAAGTAAAAAAGATTTCAAGGCAGGAAATTATAGACGTTGCACAGGGGATAACTCTTGATACCGTCTATTTTCTTACTTCACAAAAAGGTTAAAGGAGATTTTATACTATGGATATTAAAACGGTTAATTACCCTAATCTTAATGAAACCCTTTATATATACGAACATTCAAGCGGACTTAAGGCTTTTGTGATACCTAAAAAAGGTTATTCAAAGAAATTTGCCTCATTTGCAACTCATTACGGGTCTATAAACAATAGGTTTGTTGTGCCGGGAGAGAGTGAGATTACCGATGTTCCTGACGGTATAGCGCATTTTTTGGAGCATAAGCTTTTTGAACAAAAAGACGGAAGCGTAATGGATAAATTTTCGCTGCTAGGTGCCAACCCCAACGCATATACAAGCTTTAACCAGACTGTTTACCTGTTTTCGTGTACACATTTGTTTGAGGATAATTTCAAGCTGCTTTTAAACTATGTACAAAATCCGTATATAACAGAGGAGAGCGTTGAAAAGGAAAAGGGTATCATAGGCCAGGAAATAAACATGTACCGTGATGATCCGGGGTGGAGGGTGTTTTTTAACCTGCTGGGTGCCTTTTATGAAAATAACCCTGTAAAGGTTGATATTGCAGGTACTGTGGAAAGCATCAGCAAAATTAACAGGGATATGCTTTACAAGTGTTACAATACATTCTACCATCCTTCCAATATGGTCATACTGGCTGTTGGCGATGTCGATCCCCAAAAAACCTTTGAAGAGGTTGAAAGAAGTATTGAATCGAAACAGGTTAAACCGGAGATAGAACGGCTGTTTCCCGATGAACCTGCTTCTGTCGGCCAAAACTATGTTGAGCAGAGCCTGGCTGTTTCAATACCATTGTTTCAGATGGGCTTTAAGGATAACAACTTTAATTCCAGAGGGCAGGACGCTTTAATGAGGGAAATTACCATAAAGATGCTGCTGGAAATGATAGTAGGCAGGAGTTCTGGGCTATACGACAGCCTTTATAGCGAGGGACTCATAAACAGCAGCTTTGATGTTGATTATACAATTGAGGAGAGCTATGCATTTTCCATGTTCGGAGGTGAATCGACGGACCCTCAAAAGGTGAGAGACAGGATTGCCGGGGAAATAGACAGCTATAAAAAGAACGGGCTCTCAAGGGATAATTTTAATAGAATTAGAAAAGCAATGAAGGGAAGGTTCATAAAGCAACTGAACTCGGTTGAAAGGATATCACACCTGTTTATTCCCACTTGTTTTAAAGGCTCACAAATGTTTGACTATTTCGAAGTATATGATAAAATAACTTTTGAATATATAAGCGATTTGTTCTTGAAACACTTCAATTTTGAAAACATGGCTTTGTCGGTTATAAAGCCTGTTTAGGGGGGGCTAAGAAAAGTGGATACTGATATTATATGGTTTCCTGGGCTGGGAAACATGCACTTCACAGTAAAAAGTGTGGTGTTTGAGATTTTCGGGATTCCTGTTAACTGGTATGGAATTATAATTGCAACAGGTTTTCTGCTGGCTGTTATATTGGGAATGAGAAGCAGCAAAAAATTCGGTTTAGACCCAGATAACATTATTGACTTGGTTTTAATAGCTGCACCTGTTTCAATTGTATGTGCAAGGCTATATTTTGTGATTTTCTATCCGTATAAACCCAACCCGTATTTTCAGAACCCGGGTGATATCATTAAAATATGGGAAGGCGGATTGGGCATATATGGAGCCATAATCGGAGCCGTTATTACAGCGTATTTTTTCGCAAAAAGAAAAAATATCAAGTTTCTTAATTTGACGGATTTCGGCGTGCCTTATTTAATTCTTGCTCAGGCAATCGGACGTTGGGGTAACTTCGTAAACCGTGAGGCTTTCGGAGGAAACACCAGCTTGCCGTGGGGGATGACAAGTGCAAAAATCAAGGAGGATATAGTGTTTTTTCAACAAAGTGGGATTGACATCAATCCCGATTTGCCGGTTCATCCTACTTTCCTGTATGAATCATTATGGAATCTGGCGGTATTTTTCTTCCTTATATGGTTCAGAAAGAAAAAGAAAGTTGATGGAGAAGTTTTTTTCCTGTATATGATATTATACGGGGCGGGAAGATTCTTTATTGAGGGATTAAGAAGCGACAGCCTGATGCTTGGAGGTTTCAGGATATCACAGCTTGTTGCA
>JAEZNF010000563.1 GCA_023441845.1 Bacillota bacterium
GTCCCAATGGCGCATGGATAAAGTGTTCGGGAAATTTTATAATTAAATTAGAGCTAGATTCTGCATATTGCACGGGGGGTGATGCTAGTGTGAAGAGTAAGATCGGTATTTATATAAAAAGATTCAGGAAATTGAACAAGGGACAGGGCATCGTGGAATATGGCTTTATAATTGTTTTGGTAGCAATGGCGCTATTTGCTGCAGTCGGTACGCTAGGACAACACGTTTTTAACTTCTTTAATACATTGCATAATAAGTTTCCATAAAGTGTTAGTTGATGAGTTTAAACATAATTAAGGCGGTTTCTTATGTTCTTTGAATATAAATCATTTTTTAAATAATGAAAGGTGGAGTTTATAATGTTAAAAATGTATATGGAGTATTTAAAAGCTTTCAGGTCTAATAAAAAGGGGCAGGGCATGGTTGAATACGGTCTTATAATTTCACTTATTGCTGTTGCGGTAATAGCTGCACTTGTTATACTTGGACCAAAGATTGCAAACCTGTTTAATAATGTATCTAACAATATGTAAAACAGCTAAACCAACAATAGAATGCCCTATCTGGCTTCAGGTAGGGCAATTTTTAATAAATGTCTTGAAGGGGATGAGCTTATGCCGCTTATTAGGGCAGTTTCAGGGAAAAAAGGTCAGGCTATAGTTGAAACAGCATTGATTTTGCCTATTATATTACTTATTCTAATGGGGATCATTGACTTTGGACTTATGTTCAATAATTATCTGGTGATAAGCAACGCAGCAAGGGAAGGTGCCAGAAATGCAGCAGTAGGTTCATCCGATACCAATATAAGAAGCATGATCCTGAATATAACTACAACTCTTGATCAGGCCCAACTGACAACAACGATATATCCTTCAGAGTTACTTCGTAAGAAAGGTGAGGAAGTAACCGTAACTGTAGAGTATGACAACAGGTTGATTACTCCTATAATTAGTGCCATAGTGCCCAATCCCCTGCATATAAGGGCAAAAACCGTTATGCGGATTGAGTAACCCGGCATTTTGACTGAGAGGTTGAATTTCATGACGGGCGGTAGAAGAATACAGATATTTTTAAAAAGCCAAAAAGGCAGTACTACAGTAATTATAGTTTGTGTAACAATGATAATTATTTTAGCGTCTGCGCTTCTTGCCGATATAGGCTATGCTTCGGTAGTGCATTTTAAACTAAAGAGAAATGCAGAGAGTGTAGCAAAAGAAGGTGCAAAACTGTTGGTAGACAGCAGGGAAAGGGCACTTTCATATATGAAATCATCGTCGGTAAAAAAAGAGTATGACTTGAATGCACTTGATATAAGGATTTCCAATAATAACAGGGAAGTAACTGTAACTATGGGTAAACCTTTCAGATACATATTCTTAAGTTTTTTAGGCTATGGCAGTAAGCAGATTAAAACCAGTGTAACGGTTAAGCTTTCGTGTGTAGGCTCCTATAAGTACACAAGACCTTTTGCGGTAGAAAAACATAACATTGTTTTCGGAAAAAGTATAATACTGTCCGATAGGCCTGAATTAAGGCTAGATACTGCAAGATTCCATGTTATTGACACAGGAACAGGGAGCTTGAAGACCAATATTATATATGGGAACGGGAAGTCTTTTAAAGCAGGAGAAAAAGTCAAATTGCTTAAGAGTTACAGTATATCCCGGATGGAAGAAGGCCTTCAAAGTATTGTCGGTAAATGCAGTCACCAGCCTTTATGCACTTTTGACAGGTATGTGAACGGCTGTTCAAGGATACTGGTTCTGCCGGTAATAGGTGGAGAAAGCGATAAAAGCGGCAATATGTTTGCCATATCGGGATTTACGGCATTTTTTATTGAAGATTACGATATAATAGGCGGTTTTGCCGACATTAAGGGTAAATTTATCAAATATACCGTCAAATCCAATGCCTATGACGGAGCCGAAGATTATGGCCTATTAGGGGTAAGGATAGTAAACTGAGAATTAAATTCTAAGGAGGAGCTCTATGGAATCGGTAAATAAGAAAGTAATTCTGATAGCTGTAATCATGGCCCTTATCACAACCTTTCTTGTATATTTTTATATAAATACCAAGACTACCAAACCTCAGGACGCAGTTGAAAAGACTTCAGTATTTGTAGCGGCAAAAACGCTGCCTCCAAAACATAAAATTGCTGAAGGCGATATAAGAGAAGAGCGTATAGCCAGAGAATATTCAAATCCTAAAGCTGTTAAAAGCAGGAATGAGATAGTAGGTAAGCTTGTGAAGGATACAATAATAGAGGGTGAACAAATTCTAAAGGAAAGACTGGTAAGTGACAATAAGACAAATCTTGTATATAACGTCCCTGAAGGAAAAAGGGCTGTAAGTATAAATGTGAACGAGCAGATTGGAGTTGCAAATCTGGTACGCCCGGGCGATTATGTTGACATTGTAGCCAGCTTTGAAAGAGAAGAGGTAATGGATGGCAGCAATAAAACAGCTTATCCCAGAATATCGAAAATAGTGCTGCAAAATTTATTGATTTTGGCTTTGGGGCGAGAGCAAACGGTTCCTGAAGATAAGGTGCCGGAAATGCCTGCGACTATCACCCTTGCAGTGACACCTGCGGAAGCTGAAAAACTTGTATATGTTACTGAATATGCTTCTGTCAGGATGGCGTTAAGGCCTGTAGGTGATGGAAAAGGAGCAGTAACTAGTGGTGTTACCAGAAATGATCTTACGGCCGAAAAGGGCTCAAAAACCGTATACAATATTGGAGTCGACAGTCCTTCGCAAAGTAGTCCTGGACAAGGCATTGTTACTCAAAGCGGTACTGCACAAGGCGTTTCTACACAAAAATCAAAAGTAAAGAAATAAAACGGTGTTTTGTAACAATTCAGGAATAAAAATGGAGGAGTTTTATGGACAAGATAAAAATTGTAATTGCAGACGATTCGGAAGAAACCAGAAGCAATATCAAGAAAATCCTGTCTTTTGAAAAAAGGCTGGAAGTCATCGGGGAAGCGGAAAATGGTGAGGAAGCAGTTTTTATAACTAAAGAAGCCAGGCCCGATATAGTTTTAATGGATATAAACATGCCTGTGATGGACGGTATAAGGGCTACCGAAGAAATTACACTCAGTGTTCCGGAAGCTACAGTTATTATTATGTCGGTCCAGGGAGAACCGGAATACCTGAAAAAAGCATTGACAGCAGGGGCAAGGGAATTTATTACAAAACCTTTTTCAAGTGATGAAATAGTCAAGGGCATTATTAAAACTTATGAAACAGAAGCAAAGAGGAAAGAACATACTTGGGTTCCTAAGACAAAAGAAGAAGTAAAATCCAGAGTTATAACGGTTTTCAGCACAAAAGGCGGGGTCGGGAAAACAACAATTGCCTCAAATCTTGCAGTAAGCATAGCAAGATCTACAAAAAAGAAGGTTGCACTAATTGATCTGGATTTGCAATTCGGTGATGTTGCAATAATGCTGAATGTGACGGCTAAAAATACCATAAGTGATCTGATAAAAGAAATTAACACTTTAGATGAGGATTCAATAGATGATTATCTTGTAACACACTTCTCGGGTGTAAGGGTGCTTCCTGCACCTTTAAAACCGGA
The DNA here is from genome assembly GCA_023441845.1 of Bacillota bacterium. Classification (GTDB taxonomy): domain Bacteria; phylum Bacillota; class Clostridia; order Acetivibrionales; family DSM-2933; genus JAEZNF01. Next base: position 3,596 of record JAEZNF010000563.1, read on the forward strand.
ATATGCCGAATATATCACTTCGTCCCATATTGAAAAGATTATGAAGTTATTGAAGGAAAACTACCATTATGTAATTATAGATACTTCGGCAAGTTTTCATGAGACGGTCCTGTCGTCTCTGGATATGTCGGATAAGATTCTGCTGGTATCCACCCTGGACCTTCCGACAATTAAAAACATTAAATCGGGCTTAGATATTATGGAATCGCTTCGCTACCCGAAAGAAAAAATTAACATCGTACTAAATAAAGCATCGGAACAGTTCGGGATAAAGTATAAGGACTTTGAAAACACTCTGAAGCACCCGATCTGGAACTTCGTACCTGAGGACAGTCAAACGGTAATAACTTCCGCTAACAAAGGCTTTCCCTTTGTCATGACGCGGACAGAAACAAAAGTAGCTAAAGCAATCCTTGGTATAGCAACTGAACTGGTCAAAGAAAAAGAAATTTTAACGGAAGGCAGGAAGAGCGGAGATAAAGGAGAAAAAAACGGAGTTAAAAAGCTTTTTGGACTATAGTGATCGGGAGGGCTTAATATGTCTTTGCTGGAAAGGCTTCAAAAGGAAAAAAACACTGAAACAACAGATAATAAAGTACAAAAGAGTAAAAAACCTCAACTCGAAAAGGATGACCCTTTCGACAGTATTAAGCAGAGGATACATAGTAAAATCATTGAAGAGATAAAAACGGAAGCCTTTAAGAATATGGATGATGAAGATGGAGATGAAGGGCTTCAAAAGAAGATAAAATCAATTGTTGAGGGTATACTTGATGATGAGAGCACTTTTATATCAAAAAATGACAGGCAAAAAATAATATCCGAAATAATTGATGAAACAATCGGATTCGGCCCCATAAATCCCCTTATTCATGATCCGACGGTTTCTGAAATCATGGTGAACGGTGCTGATCAGGTGTATGTTGAAAAAAAGGGAAAGCTTGTCTTAAGTTATGTGACGTTTAAGGATGAACAGCATGTGATGCATGTTATAGAAAAGATTGTTGCACCTTTGGGCAGGAGAATAGATGAAAGTTCTCCCATGGTGGATGCAAGGCTTCCTAACGGTTCGCGTGTCAATGTGATTATTCCGCCCCTTGCATTGAACGGCCCTACCATCACTATAAGAAAGTTTTCGGAAAAGCCCTACACTGTTAAGGATCTGATAAATTTCGGAACCATGACCCCAAATGTGGCGATATTCTTAAAAGCTTGTGTTGAAGCTAGATTGAACATCGTTGTTTCAGGAGGTACAGGAAGCGGAAAGACAACCACACTGAATGTCATATCATCCTTTATTCCCGACGATGAAAGAATAGTGACAATAGAAGACGCTGCCGAGCTTCAGCTATGGCAGGAACACATTGTAAAACTTGAAACGAGGCCGCCCAATATTGAGGGTAAAGGTGCGATAACCATAAGGGATTTGGTCAGGAACTCCCTGCGTATGAGGCCTGACCGGATAGTAGTCGGTGAGGTTAGAAGCGGTGAGGCGCTTGATATGCTTCAGGCCATGAATACCGGTCACGATGGCTCGCTGACAACCGGACATGCCAATACACCGAG
>JAEZNF010000622.1 GCA_023441845.1 Bacillota bacterium
GTTCCATTTCTTTTTTATTTTGTACATATTCTTTGTTTGCATTATTTAATGAACAGGAGACCAACACGGTATTGTTTTTCAATTTGCCGTTAAATTTCGTATTATCGGATTTCAGGGCAACCAATTCAATAGTATTCTTTAGCTCAGAACCTTCCAGTTTGACTCTGGAAAGTATCTCTTCAGCATTTTTATTTATTGCTTTTACCTCTATGACTTTCCCGGACTTATTAATAACCATTCCAAAACTGGCGTTTGTATCAATATCTACATAGGCAAAATGGTCTCTGACTCCATTTCTTTTGAGAATGCCAAATTGGGATACTAAAAACACAATAATAATTGCAGCCGCAATTCCCGAGACAAAAGACAGCTTCCATATTACATTTTTGGCGGAGAGAGAAGGGTTGTCAATGGCAGCCCCGGGCATTATAACATCCGTCCGGTCAAATTCCACCTGCTGGCCTACGGATAATTCCGAACTGATTTTTATTTTTGCAAATTCCTTATCACTTGTTAATACAAAAGCTTCATCTCCATTTATTTTGTATACAATTCCATACATACCCATGTTATCTCCCCTCCTCTTTCATATATTTCAGATAACTTTTGGAAAGCTCAAGATTACTCCTCATTATGAGGCAAAGAGCAATAATGTATTTACGGTTGTTTCCTATGGTTTTTCCATGAACCCTTATCTTTTTTATCAGATCATTTCTTGGAATTGACTTGCATTTATTAAGTGAATTGTATAAATGGTCATCTTCAGCCATAACAGTAGCAATTTTGAAACACAGTTTTCGGGAATCCTTGTGCTTGGGTGTATTTAACCATAAATCCTCAAATGATATCCCGAACTCCTCCAGTTTTCTCATAAAAGCGTCAATTTCATCTTTCGATTCAATATCTTCAAACTGTATATTTGAATCCGACAAAAAGTATTTCTCTTCAAATTGTACTTCATTGTTTCCCTCAAAGTATGTAAAAGGGTATTCCCTGTTCCTGCCGCTTTTCCTCAAATAATCAATAATTCTTCTCTCTATTGAAGTCTGGGCAAACAATAAAAAATTCCCGGTTTTTTCGGTGTCAAACTTATCAATTGCTTCGTTGAATGCGGACATCCCTATGCTGAATTCATCACAATTCTCTGTATCAATATATTTTCCTGTTATCTTAGAGGTAATCTTGAGAATAAACGGCTTATATGAAGAAATAAAATCGTTCCTTACTGTTTTATCTCCGTCTTTTATCTGTTTTATTGTTTGCAAAAGCGAATCTTCATATATACTTTCGGAATTTTTTCTCTTATTAAAACTGAATAATCGCCTAATGTTCAATAACCTTCCCCCTTGTTAAATAGTTACGAAGGAATACATAATTTTTGTGCATATTTTGTTTTAATTATATCTTACATTTACACTTAGTTGGGGTAGTTTTTAAGGCAATCATTTATTAATTTATAAGATTTAGATTTATTAATTCAATAAAAGAATGTCCTTCACTATTTGCTAAAATATGATGGCTCTAGCATATAGAAAAAGAAAAAAGATAATCATAATAAAATGCTCTTAAAATTTCTATTGAATTTAAAATAGGCTCATACTAGTACAATGTTTTTTTGTTAATTAAAAGATTTATTATTAATAGATGCCTGTAATACAGGTGTTAGCGGTATATAATTTATGCAGTTATTTAGAAAACATTGTACTAGATTAGTGATAGACCGAAAGAAATCTCATTCAATAATTAAATTAGGATCGTGCTTTCGCTCCATAGTATTTCCTTTTCATGCAGGCAGTATATACTTTCAGAAGGAAAATGGATTTGCAAACTCTCCTGAATTAGATGATGAAATAAACAGTAAAAAGAAAAATCAAACAATTGATATGATTGTAAAGTATGCAGAGGGCAAAGTAAAATAATTAAAATCCGAAAGGGCAGTTACATACGGATAGTCGGAAGTATGTCAATGTTTTTATTGACTAAGCGTGGCGGTTCTATTAATAAAATCCTATTTTTGTATGGACCTTTTATATTTATTCTTACTTAAAAGTAAGGTCGATATCAGAAAACTCAACATTGATGGTTTCAAAACGGTTCTTGAGAGGTATGTCATATGAAGCAGCAACTTCATCTCCGGCAATCTTACTCAATTCATTGCAAGTTGCTTTTGCAGGCAACACTATTATAAATTCACTTCCTTTTCCATACTCGCTTTCAACTTTTAATGTTCCGCCATGGAGTTCAACGAGAGATTTTACAATAGATAAACCTAATCCACTTCCTTCATGGCTTCTTGTAAGTGATTTATCGACCTGACGGAATCTTTGAAAAATCAAATCCTGCTTCTCCTTTTGGATTCCTATACCGTTATCCTTTACAGAAATAACTATACTATCTTCCGTGGTATGAACATTCACCATAATCTTACCGTTTTCCTTTGTGAATTTTACGGCATTTGAAAGTAAATTTAGCATTATTCGCTCAATTTTATCGGGATCACATTCGATAATCTTTTCTTCTATATCGCAATCAAACTCAAACTGCAGCTCCTTGCTTTTTATAAATTCTGCAACTGAACGAGTGATTTCTTCAATAATATATACTATATTACAGTTCTTCTTGTGCAGACTAAAAAATCCTGCATCTAGACGCGTCGTATCTATTAGATTGTTTATTAGCCGAATAAGCCTGATGCAGTTCTTCCTCATTGAGCTTAGGAGTTTTGCGACCTTATTATCGTTATCCTGATAATTTTTCATATAAACATTGAATAATTGAATAGAATTTAAGATGATATTTAAAGGAGTCCTAAACTCATGAGATATGTTTGCAAAAAATTCATTCCGCAATCTGTCATATTCAATAGTATCATAGGCATTTTTCAACTCAGTAATATCCTGCAATTGTGCTACAAAATAAATAGGGTTACCTTTAATATCCCTTACCAGCGAATAACTTATAATTATCCATAACAGACGGCCGCTTTTATGAATATAGCGTTTTTCCATGTGACAGTATGGTATTTCACCCTGTATAAGTTGCTCTGTTAAATTCCGGGAGGACTCCAAATCATCAGGATGAGTAATATCATTAACGGTAGTTTTGTAAAGCTCTTCCTGGGGATACCCGGTTATGCTGCATAAAGAATCATTGACTTTCAACCACTTGCCGTCAAGACCTATAATGGCCATGCCGATTGCAGCATACTCAAAGGCATTTTTGAACCGCTCTTCACTTACATTCAACTGTTCCAGCTTGGTTCTATAAGGATAGGTGACAGCACTTATGAATATTCCTTTAAAAAGAAGGCAGTATGATATTATTTTGAGAATATGCCCTAAAGTATTATAAAATGATGATATGTCATCATACATTGAGAAAAATATTTGTACCGGTAAACCGATAATTATTGCAGATAGAACATATACATATGTAAGAACGCCCTGTTTATTAACGTTTTTTACCAAAGCAGGAATGCAAAAAACGAACACTAATAATATTATATATTCAAAAATAGTTCTGTAAATTGTAGTTCCCTTATCAGTTAAAAGCTTTGGGTATAAATTCGGAAACCAAAGAATAGTTAATGATATCAAAAAGGTTCCTGCTAATGTTAATATTAGTAATAGCCATTTATTGATTTTAAATCTGATAAATCCATGTACTCCGACTAATAAAAGGACTGCTTCAACAAGCCTGCTGATTACGCCAAACCTTGCAAATAAGTCATCATAGCCACCAGGAGCATACCCTAAAGGGGTAAAATAAAAAACATGAAGACAGTTAAAAATAGCTACACTAAGAAAAGCAAACCCGATAAGTCTAATATCCGACGAATTGGTATCAAATGTATACCAGATAATAATAAATATTGATAGAGAAACAAAAACACATAAAAGTTCAAGTATCGTATGAAATAACCCCATATTGGAATTCCAGATATCCGGTGTTAAAATATCAGCAACAAACAATGATGCGATAAATAATAGTATATTTTTTGTTAAAAATAAAAACAAATTTAACTTAGTATATTCAAAATCAGCCTTTAAATAATTACTAAATTTCATTTTTGACCTCCAGTATTTCAGAATGTTTAAATGTTTTTTATAGGGTATTTTCCATGATTATATTAATAAATTGTAGTGATTACTAGTACCAGTATATACTATTTTTAACAATACACAAGCTCTATATATTTACCCCTTGGTTTTACATTACTAACACATAAATGTAAAAAAATCACACAAAAAACATTTACTCCACGTTAAACCCTACTTTTTAAGAAAATACAGGTATACAAATCTTGACCCTTTGCGGCTCATTTTAGGCAGTCTCATTTATTTGGAGATTTGAATATTCAAGGATATATGTAATTTAAGTGAAGAATAAATTGATGGAAATGGTGGGACTTACCTTTGAAACAAGATTTCTGCATTTATGTTGTATAAGGGGCAAATTATTATTATAATGAAAGAAAGCAAATTCTTATAATTTTAAAGTATTAAATGTTTTGAATATTATTTGCAAATGCTTATGGTATCAATTTGCAAAAGAGTGTATTGCTGTGCGATTTTCTATTATTTATTTTTGAGGGGGTATTATGATTGTGAAGAAAGTACTGTATTATGTATTAACTGTGGTATTAATACTGACATTGTCAGTGATGTTTAGTACTGTATTTACTCAGGCAGCATCTGAACGGCCAATTTCCTTTGGTACAACGCTTAATGCTGAGGCTCAGATGATTGAGTCACAGGAACTTGCTAAGTCTATTGCCAACCCAGGTTCCTCGCAGTGGCAGGCAAAGGGTGATCAGCGTAGGACTTACT
>JAEZNF010000045.1 GCA_023441845.1 Bacillota bacterium
CTCCAGGGCCGCCTTAGCCTGCTCCTGAAGGCCTTTCTTGTACTCAACGTCCAGTCTGGCCTCTTCAAGGGTATCAATCAATCTACTGTCTTCCTTTGAAATGATGGCCATATAGTGCAAACGCTCATAAAATTCTACCAGACTTTCAGATTCTAAAAGTGTATCCAGCTTGGTGGCACTGGAATTCTGATACATAATCTTGAGCCTTGTCTTAAACAATTCCCGTTGTTCGTTATAGTTTGAAATGGCTTCTTCCAGTGCGGCCTCAGTCTGCCTGAGATTTTCTTCCGCTTCACTAATCTGAGTGAGCAGCTCGTTGTACGCATTACTTTCAGCGGCCTGCGCAGCAGCGACCTTTTTCTTCTGCTGTTCCAGCTTTGCTTTTTCTTCCAGTGCTTTCTTTTTATCCGCCTGCAATTTGCTGATTCGACTATCAACGGATGACTTCTCATTCTTCGCTGTTTTCAGATCAATAGCCATAGCCGGTGCTATTGATACTGTCATAAGTGCAACAAGAAGTGCTGCTATCGCAAATCTTTTCACTGAACCAAACCTCCATATATGTAGTATCAGTCTATCAAATGCGGATATTCCCGGCAATGAGCATGAAAGGAATGTCCCTTGCCTTTTACACCCGCAGGTATTTACGGATTGAAAAAAAGCTCCCAATTGCTCCAACTACAGTACCTATGGCTAAAAATGGTACAACAAGCTGAATCCAAATATCCTCAAGCTTTATCATTTTTATCATCCCAGTATCCAAGGACAGCAATTCCTGAGCGAACTTCTCTTCTAAAACATTATATCCATAAATCGACAGTGCAAATGCCAATACAGCACCCGTTATGCCAATTATAACACCTTCTACTACAAAAGGCCAGCGTATAAACCAATCCGTTGCACCAATATATTTCATAATATTGATTTCCTTGCGTCTGGCAAACACGGTCAGCTTTATCGTGTTGGCAATAATAAACACGGATACAACTAAAAGTATGGCCATCATCAGACTGCACAAAAACTTAACCCAGTAGGACACCCTTGATATTATTTCAATCGCATCCTTTGAATAGCTTACCTTCTCAATACCACTTGTCGTTTCAAGGGCTTTGACTACTTCTGCGCTATGAGCGGTATCACTTAATTTTATGATAAAGGACACCGGAAATATACTTGCATCATAGCCTTCCAGTGCTGCCGCATCCTTACCGAGCTTCTCCTCCATCTTTTTGAGTGCCTGTTCCTTTGTCACTTTTTCATAGTGGGCGATTTTATCATTATTTTTAATGCTTTTTTCTACTGCCTGAATCTGAGTATTATCCAGAACAGGATAACAAAATGCCTCAAGCTGCGGTTGTTCCTTTAATACACTGATATTCGCTTCAAGATTGAATGCAAGCATCAGGAAAAACCCAAAAATGATAAGTGTAGCCACTACAACTACAACGGATGCCAGCGACATCAGCTTGTTCCTATATGAATTAACCGCACCTTCTTTAACAATATGCTTGATTGTTCTTATCTTCATCCTTGTATAGTCCTTTCTCTTGATCCCTTACAATTAAACCCTTGCTGATGGATACCACACGCTTTTTCATTTCGTCCACAATAGACTTTTCATGGGTGGCCACTATAACCGTTGTGCCCCTGTTATTAACCTCACTAAGAAGCTTCATAATATCCCAAGAGGTCTCAGGGTCCAAGTTTCCGCTGGGTTCATCCGCAATCAAAAGAGCCGGGTTGTTGACCAATGCTCTGGCCAAAGCCACTCTCTGCTGTTCGCCTCCGGAGAGCTGATTCGGCATTACGTTCGCTTTTCTGCTTAAGCCTACAAGTGCAAGAGCCATAGGTACCTGCCTTCTAATTTCTTTTGGCAGCGCTTCCGTTATATGCATTGCAAACGCAATATTTTCATAAACCGTCTTATTGGGCAGCAATCTGAAGTCCTGAAATACAACTCCAAGCCCTCTTCTCAGATAAGGTATCTCTTTTCTGTGCATCGCAGATACCTCGTATCCGTTAACGAAAACGTCGCCTTCCGATACATCCTCTTCCTTCAGTAAGAGCTTTATAAGTGTTGACTTTCCCGAGCCGCTGGGCCCGACAAGAAAAACAAAGTCGCCTTTATCTATTTTTAAATTAATATCCCTGAGGGCTATTGTCCCGTTAGGGTATGTCTTTGATACATTCTTGAGTTCGACCACAAAAACACTTCCTGCCTTTTATAATGGACTGTCGTGGGCTTTTCCCCATAAAAGATATAGCGAGAAAAACCTGCTTTATCATTTTCTACATAATTACCTAAAATTCCTGCTTTTATTTGTGGCTAATTTATTTTTATGTTAAGCTAACCTCGCGGATCCTTCTTATGGTTTTTCCGTTCTGTCAAGATACTTCTTTACAAGCATCGAAACCTTGAACGTAATCGCATCATCAAAGTTTCGAAGATCCAACCCCGTTATTTTTTGTATTTTGTCTAATCTGTACACAAGCGTATTTCTGTGAACATACAGCTGTCTGGAAGTCTCGCTGACATTCAGATTATTCTCAAAAAATTTCTGTATAGTAAAAATGGTTTCCTGGTCCAGTGATTCAAAGGAACCTGCTCTGAAAACCTCCTTCAGAAATAATTTGCATAAAGTAGTGGGCAGCTGGTATATCAGCCTCCCGATCCCAAGATTATTATAGTCAATGATTGCTTTATCATTTTCAAAAATACTTCCAATCTTCAATGCGGTCTGCGCTTCTTTAAATGAACGGCCGATATCCCTCACATTATCGGCTATTGAGCCAATACCGATTTGCGCTTTTACCATCAACTCGGTATTTAGAGTATCTATGATCGCTTTTGCGGTTTTATCAATCTCTTTCACATCGTCAGGGGCTTTGAGCTCCTTAATCAGAACCGTGCTTTCTTCATCCAGTGCTATCACGGTATCCTTTGCCTTATTCGGAAAAAGGCTCTGAATAACCTCATGAGACTGAATATCCTTTTCCTTGTCGGTCTTTATCAAAAAAACCAGTCTGACTACATTAAAAGGTATATGAAGTTCCTTGGCCTTTAGCGGTATATCACCGGGAAGGATATTATCCGTAATAATACTTTTGAAGAAGTTACCTTTGTCAAACTTCTCCTCATAATAATTCCTCACATTTGCGACATTGACTGCAATCAATGAAAGAAATGTCTTACTGTGCACGCCCTCCAGATTTATAAACACAATAAACTCCAGCTTATTTTTTATATAAACCTTCTGGAAAGCCTGTCCGTCTATTTCACACACCATATTCCGCTCGTTGACAACAGCAGGTGCAGCCGGGTGAATTCCCCCGGTCTTAGACTCCGTTGAACAACCAAGTATAAGGCCGGTCTCATCCATGATGCCAAACTCACTATCGACGGCCTCCCGTATCTGGTTGACAAGGTTTTGAAAAAGCTTCACATGCATTCCTCCTGCCAGTGTTAAGATACTTCCTTGGTTTTGTAGGCTGCATACCCCGAATTCCGATGTTACAGACCACTATTTCGTGAAGTAAAACAACTGGTAATATAAAACTACGAAAATAATTATACTATAAACAGTTAAAAAAAGAAACGGTACAACGTTTTTTTACATCGGACGCACGGTAAAATAAAAAGAGGAAGATTTTATTCTTCCTCTTTTATATCAGCTACTATTAGTTTACGATGGTCTTCTCTGTCTCTTTGTCAAACAGATGTACTCTGTTGGTATCAATAGCGATCTTTACTGTATCTCCGGATCTGGTCTTTGTTCTCGGGTTAACCCTTGCTGTACAGCTTACATCATCAATGAACATATGCAACAGAGTCTCGGAACCTAGCATTTCAACAACTTCAACCCTTGCACTTACAATACTGTCAGGCATGGATTCAAGGAATACTGCTTCATCATGCATGCTTTCAGGCCTGATTCCCGTAACAGCTTCCTTACCGATGTAATCAGTTCCATCAAGCTTCTTTGCTTTGCCTTCGGGAAGTTTAATAGCATGCTCACCGAATGTCAGATAAATATCTTCGCCGCGCTTTTCAATCTTGACGTTGATGAAATTCATCTGCGGGCTGCCTATGAATCCGGCAACAAACATATTGACCGGTCTGTCATAAAGAGCTGTAGGAGTATCAACCTGCTGGATAAAGCCGTCTTTCATAACAACGATTCTGGTACCCATTGTCAAAGCTTCCGTCTGGTCATGGGTAACATAGATAAAGGTTGTGTTCAGTCTCTGATGGAGCTTTGTAATTTCAAGTCTCATCTGAACTCTCAGCTTGGCATCAAGGTTGGAGAGAGGCTCATCCATAAGGAATACCTT
>JAEZNF010000074.1 GCA_023441845.1 Bacillota bacterium
CCCCAGGGTAATGGGAATAAGAGAAATCCTTAAGGAATGGACCATTTTCAGGGTCAGCTGCATCAAAAGGCAGATACTTTTCGATATAAAGAAAAAGTCAGACAAGCTGCACCTGCTGCTTGGACTCCGAAAGATTCTCTTAGATATCGATAAGGCTATAAAGATTATCCGGGACACTGAAAATGATGCAATGGTAGTTCCCAACCTGATGAGCGGATTCGGTATCGACCGGATTCAGGCCGAGTTCATAGCCGAAATCAAGCTGCGTAATCTGAACAAGGAATATATCTTAAACAGGGTCAGCGAAGTCGAAAGCCTGGAAAAGGAGATTGAAAACCTTAAAAATACCTACAATGACGAAAAAAAGGTCAAAAAAATCATTGTAAAGCAATTGAATGAAATTGCAAAAAAATACGGCCAGCCGAGGCGCACAGAGATTATACATGAAGAACATATTGAGGAAATTACAAACGAGCACCTTATTGAGGATTATAATCTTAAGATGTTCCTGACCGAACATAACTATTTAAAGAAGATACCTCTTGTATCATTGCGTTCGGGACCGGAGCATAAGCTTAAGGACGATGATGCCATAGTTCAGGAGCTTGAGACTCATAACAAGGCGGATTTATTGCTGTTTTCGAACAAATACACTGTTTATAAGCTAAAAATATACGAAATCAATGACTGTAAGGCAAGCAACCTGGGTGAATACCTTACAAACCTTCTACAGCTGGATAATGATGAAAAGATAATCTATCTTGTGGCTACAGATAATTATAAGGGTCATATGTTGTTTGTTTTTGAAAACGGTAAAGCTGCAAAGATCGATCTTAACAGTTATGCCACCAAAACAAACCGTAAGAAGCTCGCAAATGCGTATTCAGATTATTCAACGCTCGTGAGCATGATGTATCTGGCTGAAGATATTGAGCTTGCCGCATTCAGCAGCATTGACAAGGTTTTGATATTCAACACTTCAGCTATAAACCCTAAAACCACAAGGGATTCTCAAGGAGTTCAGGTTCTCCTTTCAAAAAAGGGAAGCACGCTGCGCGGTATAAAATGCCTGAGCGAGCTGGAATTTAAGGATTTGGACTATTACAGAACAAAAAATATCCCTGCTATCGGCTGTTATCTGAAAGATGAGGATAGGCCCGATAATCAAATAAGCTTAACAATAGACACGTAGAAAGGGGCAATTCATTCTATGCCCCTTTTTCAACTATAGATACCGGACTTTTAAATGGAATTTACCTCGGCTGGTCACTACGCTACGCTTCGTTGCTCGCCTATGCAACCCAGGCCTGCCAAATCCTAACAAGAGGATTTCGCAGGCCGAAATAAAATTAATTATCTACAATATAACACTTTGTACCGATATAAATTATATGCGTATCTCCTATTTATATATCAGCATCCGCCTATTATACATGACTGATCATGCAGAGCAAAGGAGTGTTATTATTGAATAAGCGTAGAAATATCGGTCTGTTGATTAATGACATAAACGGCTCCTACCAGACTCCCTTATGGCTTAGTTTCAAAAACAGCGCCGAACAACTGGATTGCAATCTGATTGCCTTTGAAGGAAAAAGGCTGGGAAGCGATACCGTCCTGTATTCTGAAATACAGCATAATTTCATATATAAATTAATAGATAATTCTCCCATTGATGCTCTTATAATCATCTCAAGTCCTCTTACCGGTTTTATTAGTCCTGAAAAGTTTGCTGAATTTTGCAGTCAGTTTAAAGACATCCCCATTATATCTATCGGAGTCGAAGTCCCAGGTGAAACAAATATTCTTGTAGATGGGAGAATAGGGATTAATGAGGTAGTCAGCCACCTTATAAAGTTCCACGACTACAAGCGAATCGGTTTTCTAAAAGGTGCTCACGGTAATACAGAGGGAATTGAGCGGTATCAGGCATATTTGGAAGCCCTTAAAGAAAATCACATCCCAATTGATTATGAAATAATCTTTGATGGCGGATTTTCGCTTGATTCCGGATACAAAGCCGCCGAAAACATCCTTATAAACAATATACAGCTTGACGCGCTGGTATGTGCCAATGACGATATGGCAGTAGGCGCATTAACCTGTATGAAAGACATGAATTTAAGCTCAGATAAACGCTTTTATATAACGGGTTTTGATGATTCTCCAAGCCTGCAATACTTAAATTATCCGTTAACTACAGTCAGACAGCCTGTAGATGATATAGTAAACCAGGCTCTCCGTGTTTTGATAAATAAAGAGTATGTATTAAACAAAACAATATACCTGCCCTCCAAATTTGTCAGGAGAAGCACATGCGGCTGTCCGGTAAATGATATTGAAGACTATTCGCCCAGTATCAAAGTATCGGAAAATATACATGTTGAATATAAACTCCACGAGCTTCTACAGGTATACACGGTTGAAGAATTGTACAGTGCAATTTCAAGGATTCTGAATCAATTTAATATAAAAAGCTGCTATATAGCCAGATACTTAAAGGGGCCGGCCATATATAACGATGAATCTGCAAGAATGCCCGAATATGCAGAATTGATATACGCATTTCATAATTACAAAAGAATAGAAATATCTGAAGAAATCAAAGCTTTCAACACAAAACAAATATTGCCCGATAAGTTCATTAAAAGTGCTGAGCGGTTCACCTACCTTATAAATCCATTATTCTTCGGAAATGAACAGTTGGGATATATAGTCTTTAATGTAAACAACAACAACGTAACCACTTACGAATCGCTTAGAGGCAGCATTGTTAACGCATTAAAAACCACTTCCCTGAGCGCAGAAAAGATTGAAACAGCAAAAAAACTGGCCATAAGTGAAAAGTATGCTGCTCTCGGGAAAGTATCCATGGATTTGTGGAGTGCGCTTAATGGACCTGCAAATAATTTGGATTCATCCGTGAATGTTCTTGAGAGCATAATTGAAAAAAACATCAGTAACAGCGCATTGTCGGGTACTGAAAAAGAAATTCAGGAAGAATTACATGAACTGATAAATTCCGGTAACAAAATCGCCAAAATTGCAGATCTCCTTAAAGACGAGACACTGAACATATTTGTAAATGATGAAAAAGAGTTTAATATTGATAGTATTTTTGATGAACTAGCCCTTTTAGAAAATAATCCCATGTGTGAATTTAAAGTAACCAATATGTTCAGCAAAAAACTCTTAACAGACCGCAGCAAGTTAAGCTTCATAGTATTAAGTATAGCCCGGAATTCGTTGATTGCCTATAAAAGCTGTTACGGGCCTATAGAGGTCTCTGCAGATGAAAGCGGCGGTAATCTGGTAATAAGAATAACGGATTATGCAGGCGGTATCCCTAAAAGTATAGTAGAACATATTCTTAAAAATTGTTTCATAAAGTCCGAAAACTCTAAAGGCGCCGGATTAGGGCTCTATGTCTCAAACTTACTGGTGAAAAACTACTTTAAAGGCGATTTAAGCTTTGAAACAGGAAGTGAAGGAACTACCTTTGAAATACGTATTCCTTTGGACAGGATAGTACCGGAATCGACCTAAGTATTTTGTAAGCGTTTGTTTGTATGAGTCCCCTTTCATTGACTTTATTTAAGTGTAGAAATATAATTGTATTGAACGCACGAAAGAATTTTCATAAAGTGTTGCGTGTTCAATGGATCAAGGTATATGATTTCGCTAAGAAATAGAATTGGAAATGTAAAATGTTTTTCGCGAAGCATATAGTAATATAAATAAATTTGGGGGAATCATACTTGGATAAGATAAAACTCTTCTGTATACCTTATGCAGGCGGATCAGCTATGAATTATATGACCTGGAAAAAACTGCTGGATAACAGAATTCAAATAATGCCTTTAGAGCTTGCCGGAAGAGGCAGACGCATTAATGAACCTTTATACAATAGCACAGAAGAAGCAATAAACGATATATATAATGTTATTTACAAAGAACTGGACGGAACACCATACGCGATATTCGGCCACAGCATGGGTACTATGCTTACATATGAGTTACTCCGTAAAATTACGGCAAAAATGCATCAAGAGCCTGTACATGTATTTTTTTCAGGACGTTATCCCCCATATATCGATGCAGAAGATAAATTTACACACCTGCTTCCTGACGAAGAATTCTTAGCTGAAATTTTCGAACTTGGAGGTATGGATCAGGAGGTACTTCAATGCCAGGAACTCATATCCATATTTCTTCCTGTATTAAGGTCAGATTATAAGCTTGTGGAAACATATAAACATCAGGGTGATATTGCTAAGATAAATTGTGATA
Organism: Bacillota bacterium; assembly: GCA_023441845.1. GTDB lineage: Bacteria > Bacillota > Clostridia > Acetivibrionales > DSM-2933 > JAEZNF01. The sequence continues at coordinate 4,291 of JAEZNF010000074.1, forward strand.
TCACCATATTAACCGGCAAGCGCGACTCTTACGTAACTAGAAGCGGAATGCTGCAATGGCAGGAATTAACGACCGGGAGCTATGAGTTTTATGAGTTTGATGCCGGACACTTCTTTATAAATAAGTTCAAGGAAGATGTCGTGGATATTATTAACAAGTCACTGTCAAGGTATTAAACGAAATGAATGTACGCGCCAGAACGCATATCGTCTTGTAATAAACAGCTTCGCAGCTAATCTGTGAAGCTGTTTTACATAATCCCTCCTTAGCAATTTTCTTTATGTATAGGTTTATTAAAGTTCTGTGTCGATAATTCATTGTATCCGGCTGCACCTTCTTTATAAGCTATGTACTGAATCATAAAGATGTCACCTCATCTCCAGTGTCCTGAATATACCTTTGCAAAAGAATAAAATCAAAAATGAAGCAAACAGGTTATATCCGATAAGAACCAGGTATGTAAAATGCATATTAAAGTTCAGAATATCAAGCACTATATTACACAATATAGCTATTACAATGCCTGGCATCATTACAACAATAACCAGAAACATCTTCATAAAGACTTCAAAGTTTCTTCCATGGGTTGCACCGAAGATCCTCCTTGTGAGTAAATCACCATATGTATATATTGTCCCGTAAGTCATATAGGCAATTGCGCACAATATTACAGTTACTACATCAAACTTGTATACAATACCTACCGCAGTAAACAGCACAAGTCCGTCAACTCCGTTTTTTATGTTCTCGGCCAAAGTTGCATAAAACACTTTGGATGCCGAGCCGGCCGGTATAAGGTAAATGTACGGTTTATCCAATTCGCGCACCCATTTACCCTGAAGCGAAAAGAAAAACAGCATATAGACGGAAAAACAGAAAATTGCAAGGATATCTGCACGCGGAAAAAAATATTTGGCCCCAAAACCAAACACAAAAATAATCGCAGTATTGCGGTTTATGAAAAACTGCCCTGCTTTTCTATAC
>JAEZNF010000077.1 GCA_023441845.1 Bacillota bacterium
GTTCAATGAATCAAGGTATATGATGAAAGCGAAAAAATAGGATTGGAAACGAAAAATGTTTTTCGCGAAACGTATAGCTAATGGTTGTAGTTTTGAAATTCTGATATTATGATTTGTGTTTTTTTATAGAAGTACTTGACAAGATAAATTTTTATCTGATATTATATACAAGGAAATGAAGAAGAAGTCATCCACTTCTCACCTTACGGATTTAATTTGTTAAGGTTATATAGTGATAGTTTCAGTTAACATTTAACTTCGCTAATTATTCAAGTGGATTGATTATATTCGATCCACTTTTTTAGTTTTATTATTTACCGTGTATTATTGTTTAAAACCAAGACGGAGGTGTTTAGTTATTAGCAAAGAAGAATTGATGATCAATGAGGAAATACGAGATAAGGAAATCAGATTGATTGATGCCGATGGGACTATGCTCGGTATTATGTCGTCCAAGGATGCACAAAAGCTTGCAAATTCAAAGAATCTGGATCTTGTAAAAATAGCTCCACAAGCAACTCCGCCAGTGTGCAGAATAATGGACTACGGTAAATATATGTTTGAGCTTGCTAAAAAAGAAAAAGAAGCCAGAAAGAATCAAAAAGTTATTAGTGTTAAAGAAGTTAGAATTTCAGCTAGTATAGAAGATCACGATTTTAACTTTAAAGTCAAAAACGCGTATAAGTTTTTAGAAGATGGAGATAAGGTTAAGGTCAGTGTTAAATTCAGGGGTAGAGAAATGAACTACACCTCATTGGGAGAAGAAGTACTTAGTAAATTTGCTGAAGCAATAAAGGATGTTGGAACTGTCGAAAGGAAACCTAAGCTTGAAGGTAAGAGTATGATAATGATTCTTAACCCGAAGCAGCAATAAAGAATTAAGGAGGAAGAAAATCAATGCCTAAGATTAAAACTCATAGTGCTTCCAAAAAGAGATTTAATTTAACAGCAACAGGTAAAGTAAAAAGAGCTAAGGCTTATAAGAGCCATATCTTGAATAAGAAAACGACTAAGAGGAAAAGAAACCTGAGAAAATCAACAGTTGCGTCGCCTGCTAATGCACCGACTATTAAAATGTTGATACCATACAAGTAAGAGGGAGGATTTGAAGCATGTCAAGAGTAAAAGGTGCGGTTAGAACCCGTGCAAGACATAAAAAAATACTGAAACTTGCAAAAGGTTATTTTGGTGCAAAGAGCAAGCTTTTTAGGTTGGCGAATCAGGCTGTAATGAAGTCTCTGGTCTATGCATACAGGGATAGGAGAGCAAAAAAGAGAGATTTCAGGAAGCTCTGGATTGCTCGAATCAATGCCGCTGCAAGAGTAAACGGAATGTCATACAGCAGATTCATGGATGGCTTGAAGAAGTCCGGAATCGAATTAAATAGAAAAGTTTTGGCTGATATGGCTGTTAACGATGCAGATGCATTTGCAAAATTAGTAGAGAAAGTTAAAAACAAATAATTTTAATTGTAAATAAGGGGCTCAATAGAGCTCTTTATTATTTTTAGCGGCTTTTATTATTAGTGGCTATTTCTTGAAGAGAAATCGGCCAAAAGCGAGGGCATCGATGGCCCCGAGCTTTTGAGTAGTGTCCATTTCCCGAAGGGAAATCCGGCAAAAGTCGAGAGGGTCTCGACGGCGCCGAGACTTTTATTTATGCATTATTGTGGAGTGATGTTATGAATATAATTACAAGCGGTCAAAATCCTGTAGTTAAGGAAATAAAGGCTTTGGCAAATAAAAAATACAGGGAAGAAAAGAAGCTGTATTTTATTGAAGGTATAAGGTTCATTGAAGAAGCTTTTAAGGAAAATGCGCATATTGAAAAAATACTGATATCGGAAAAGCTTGCATCTAATAAAGGAGGGGAGGAAGTCCTCGCTAAAATCAATGCATCAGGGTGTAACACATATATGCTTAATGAAAAGCTTTTTAAAGAGATCTCCGAGACTGAAAACCCGCAGGGGGTTTTGGCTGTTTTAAAAACCAAGCAGTATAGCTTTTCCAATATAATCAGGGAGAATAACTTTTTGTTGATTCTTGAGTCCATTCAAGATCCGGGAAATATGGGTACCATTATACGGACGGCCGACGCTGCCGGAGTAACAGGTATTGTTATGTCGAAGGGCTGCGTTGATATATACAATCCAAAGGTTCTAAGGTCTACCATGGGCTCGATTTTCCGTGTTCCGATTTATATGAGTGAAAATCTCCGCGAAACCATAGATTCTATAAAGTTAAGGGGAATGAAAGTATACGCTGCACATTTAAAAGGTAGGATCAATTATTTCGAGGCTGATTTAAAAGGAAATACAGCTGTTATTATAGGCAATGAGGCTAATGGGATAAGTGATATGGCTGCCGGATGCTCCGATGAACTGCTAAAAATACCTATGTTCGGCACGGTAGAATCACTTAATGCTTCTGTTGCAGCAAGTATATTGATGTATGAGGCTGTCCGTCAGAGAATAAAAAATTAATCCGTACATATTCATAATAATATGAATATTAAATGACGGAGGCAATATATGAAACAGGCCAGACGGCTGGATAATGCACCGCCCTATTTATTTGTAGAAATTGAAGATAGTATTCAAAGGGCTCTTGCAAAAGGTATAGATGTAATAAACCTTGGAATAGGAGATCCTGATACACCTACTCCTGATTTTATTGTAAATAAAATGACGGAAGCCCTAAAGGAACCAAAATATCACCGCTATCCAGAGTATGATGGGAGTATTGAGTTTAGAGCAGCTGTGGTTTCTTACTATAAAAGAAGGTTTGGGGTGAGGCTGGACCCTGAAACCGAGGTTGTAGCCTTGCTGGGCTCAAAGGAAGGCATTGCACATATGTTTTTTGCCCTGGTCAATGACTGTGATTTTACTCTGGTACCCGATCCGCAGTATCCGGTTTATCAACTGGCTACTTCTTTAACAGGCGGAGTTCCTTTTCACATGCCGTTAAAAGCGGAAAATAATTACTTGCCGGATTTTTCGATTATTCCCAAAGAGGTAGTCAAAAGAAGCAAGATAATATTCTTGAATTATCCCAATAACCCGACAGGAGCAGTGGCGGGATTAGAGTTCTACAGGACGGCTGTGGACTTTGCCTCTAAAAATGATATAGTTGTCTGCAATGACAATGCATATTCCGAGTTTACTTTTGACGGTATAACTGCTCCAAGTATCTTACAAGCCGAAGGAGCTATGGATATAGCAGTTGAATTCCATACACTATCGAAATCCTACAACATGACAGGCTGGAGGATTGGCTATGCTGTAGGTAATAAGGAAGCCATATCAAAGCTTAAAAAGATGAAGAATAACGTAGACTCGGGAGTTTTTACCGCTATACAGGAAGCAGCTATTGAAGCTTTAGAACACGGGGATGGATTTGTACAGGATATGAGGGAGCTGTATAGGAAAAGAAGAGACCTGGCAATAACCAAACTTAAGCAGATAGGGTGGGATTTTTCAGTCCCTCAGGGAACTTTTTATGTTTGGGTAAATGTTCCTGAGGGCTATACGTCAAAAGGTTTTACAACCATGCTGCTTGATAAGGCAGGGGTTGTGGCCGCACCAGGCAGTGGCTATGGCAGCTGCGGAGAAGGCTACTTCAGAATTTCACTGACGGTAGGCGAAGACCGTATAAACGAAGCGTTTTCCCGAATAGGCAACCTGAAAATATAGTGGTTATATTGAACGCGCAAAAGAATTTCATAAAGTGTCGCACGTTCAATGGATCAAGGTATATGATGAAAGCGAAAAAATAAAATTAGAAATTTTAAATGTTTTTCGCGAGACATATAGTTCATGAAGAAAAAAAGTATGATATATATTTTTTATTACAGCTGATATTTTAAGCGGGAAGCCATATAATCCTGCTAAAATATCGGCTGCTTTTGGTAATCACTATAATAAATCAATGTAAAGTTATAATCATGAATCATAGGGCTTATTTTTTCAGGGAATTTTTTAAAATTTCTATATCTTTCCCATATGTATCCTTGATCTTTTGTTCGATATCAATTAATGCTTGCTCATCGCTCTTTTCTCTATAAGTGTACTCGTAATAGGTCTGTATTTCTGTATGCAAAAACTCCTCCAGCTTTCTGTCCAAAGGTGTACAGTATGCCAGGGGTATTTTCTTTCTCAACTCAGAGTATAGCTTTTGAGATTCCTGACCGCCAAGAAACGCGCTCTTATTATTTATTAATTTGCTGAAGTTTTTTTGATCACCTTCGACAATTGTTTTTACAAGTTCCCAGGCAAGCTCCTTGTGCTTGCTGTTCTTCGAAATTGCAAGGGCAGGAGTTCCGTCTACCGCATATATCCCAAACGGGAGCCTCGTTGCACGCCACTTACCTTTTGTATTGGGCGCCCATGATTCTAAATTAAATTCTCCCCAAGATCCCAGATAGACCATGGCAATTTTGTTGTTTCTGATTGCTTCATGCCCGTTCTCTTCCCAAATGTTTATATAGGATGCCAAATTATCGGCTTTTATTGTTCTTATTGCCGAAAGCATTTTTGCGTAACCCGGGGTGTTGCGTACGAAATTCATATTTTTGTCGAAGATACCCATTTCATAACTGTAAATATTCATGGGTTCATTGTTCCACGGAATAATCCATTTATCATGTTTCTTAAGCTCTCTTGCCATATTGAGCCAGTTATCTGGATTTTCCATAAATACGGCAAGCTTTTCAGGGTCGGTAGGAAACCCATATTGAGCCAGAATATCTTCGCGGTAGTATGTTACACGAGGCGAATGGGTTAAAGGAAGAGCAAGAAGTTTTGTGCCGTCTAAAGATTTGGTCCAACTCAGCTGATGGGCCTGGAATTTATCCAATATAGTTCCGGCGTTATAGGGAGGCTGCAATAGGTTCTCAAAACCGTCGATAAAATTAAATTGTCCCATTTGAGATTTTTCAATGTTTATGATATCCGCACCGTTGTCAGACAACAAATCATCCAGAATAATATCCGTACTATAACGGTCTTTTTTTATAAAATTTAATTTTACTTCTGGGTGAGCCTTTCTAAAACCTGCTGTATATGAGTCCAACGCTGATTCGCCATTATCTAAAATGTTGATTGTGACATCAGCTTCTGAAGATTTTTTTTCATGATTACCTGGGGTGTTTGTTGGAACATTGTTTGATGCTGTGTTTATATCGCTATTAACGCATGACAGCAGCAGGAAAGGTATTAGC
>JAEZNF010000092.1 GCA_023441845.1 Bacillota bacterium
TCTAATAATCTCTATAACTAAATAAGAGTTATTAGCAGCAGAATACATCCTTCAACCGAACTATAAGGCAAAGGATTCTCGCTGCTATTTCACTTATCACCTCCTCTTGATGTTTCATTTAAGCCGATCTCAAAATTATTGTACTCTACGCTGCTTCCATATAGGCATTTGAAACCAGTTAACATAATTATATACTGCTTGTTCAAAACTATGAAGTTAAATAATGTAATAATTAATTGCGAAGTTTGTCTGCAAATTATTAGCCGGGTTGCTAATTTTGCCATGCACATAACCATTTCGTGGACGATTATTTTTTACCACATTCAGAGAGACCGCTTGTTGAAAAAACAATATAAACGGCAGGCCCGCGGAAGGTCAAAAGCTGGATGGGATCTTATTGGAGGAAAATACAGCAGGAATTTTGATGAGAAATCCTCCGACGGTAATACAAACAACTACATGGACAGCTTCGGCCGAATATTCAGCCGAAGCATTGATGATTACCGTCCAAAATCAATAGAAATAGGTGGCTGAATTCTTCCGGTTCTGGATTGTTGAGAACCGGGGAGATGTTTTTTTATAAAATCGGAACTTTTTTATACTTTGTGAGTCAAATATGTTTATAAGGAAAAATTCAATATGGAGGAAAAACCTATGATGACACGTAAAATCAGATTATTGTGTTTGGTAATAATAGCCATAATGCTTGTTCCGACGCAAATAAGCCGGGCAGATGTAAAAAAGGCAGACGAAAGCGCCAAAGAAAGATTAAAAAATGCCGTGGTTCTGTTTGTAGGAAGTACGCAAGCCATGGTAAACAACAAAGAGGTTCAGGTAGACGCGGGGAGTGCAGAAGTAAAACCCGTAATAAAAAATGAAAGGACTCTTGTTCCGGTGAGATTTATTGCCGAAAGCCTTGGCGCAAAGGTTGTATGGGATGAAAAAAGTTCAACCGTTAATGTATCCTTAGGGGGAAAAAATGTTGAACTGGTCATAGGAAGCACAAGCATGAAGGTAGGAGGTAAGAAGGTAGCTCTTGATACCCCTGCCGAAGTAATAGGAAACAGGACATTCATTCCTTTAAGGAAGCTTACCGAAGCCCTAGGGAAAAAAGTGTTTTATGACAGGGGCTTGATTGTAATCAGCGAAAAGGATAACATATTCAATACGTCAGGCGAAAAAGGTATGATTGATAATGTTATAGCACAGGTCAACAATCTGCCGGTGCTTGGCTCTTTTGACAAATTAAAGACTCTGCTGTCAAGCTTCGCTAACAACAGGGAATATGAAAAAATGTACCTGATGAAAAACACAATAAATATTGTAGCTGCAGCTTCGCAGTCAGTAGATGAAGCCGCTCCACAAGCGGCAGTTGCTGAAAAATCGGACAGTGCGGTTAACTCAGGAAGTGCCGATTACTCTGCTACAAATGTACAGGTTCAGGGTGTGGATGAGGCCGATGTTGTAAAAACTGACGGACAATACATATACCAGGTTAACAAAAATCGGATAATAATAGCAAAAGCTTATCCCGCTGAGAACATGGAGATAATCAATACTGTTAAATTCTCTGATAATAACTTTACACCGGTTGAAATTTATACCGATGATAAATATCTGGTGGTTATCGGATCAAATTATGGTGATATGGTGAGGGCTCTTGAGGATAGTGACCTGAAAGTCAACCGGGCTCCGGCTTACTACGGAAGAAATACCGTTAAAGCCATTGTATACGACATAAAGGTCAAGACTGACATTAAAAAAGTCCGTGAGTTTGAGATTGAAGGGAATTATGTTTCTTCAAGAAAAATCGGCTCATCGCTTTATATGATTGCAAACAGATATGCTGCATATACCGCAAACGAAAATGATTCCCAGATAACTCCGTGCTACCGAGACACTGCCGACAAGGATGATTATGTAAAGATAGATTATAAGGATATCCGTTATTTTCCTCAGATGGTAGGCTCGAATTATATGGTAATCGGCGGGATTGACTTAAGCAATATGGAAAAGGAAGCAAATATCAGTACATACCTAGGGGCAGGCCAGACCATATATGCTTCACAGCAGAACCTGTATGTTACCGCAAACAACTATAATTACAGCTATGGTATTCGTGCGGAAACCCGTTCGTCAAATACGGCGGCTTTAAACAGCACAACGGTATATAAATTTTCACTGAATAACAGCCAGGTTACCTATATTAACAAGGGCGAGGTGCCTGGCTCGATATTAAATCAGTTCTCAATGGATGAACACAATAACTACTTCCGCATTGCCACAACTACAGGCGAAGTATGGCAAAATAATTCAAAAAACAATATATATGTCCTGGATGAGCTTTTAAATACGGTCGGAAAGATTGAAGACATAGCTCCGGGAGAGAGGATATACTCTACAAGGTTTATGGGCGACAGGGGCTATATGGTTACATTCAAGAATGTTGATCCCCTGTTTGTAATAGACTTAAAGGACCCGCGTTCACCGAAAATTCTAGGGGCGCTTAAGATTCCGGGTTATAGCGATTACCTGCACCCATATGATGAAAACCATATAATCGGATTCGGAAAAGACACCGAAGAAGTAGGGAATGGGGCATTCTACCAGGGAATGAAGATTGCCGTTTTCGATGTAACCGATGTAACCAATCCTATAGAGATGTTTAAAGAGAATATAGGAGACAGGGGCACGGATTCGGAATTGTTAAGAAATCACAAAGCACTTCTTTTCTCAAAGGAAAAAAACCTTCTGGCTTTCCCTGTAACCGTGATGGAGGTTAAAAATAAGAACAAGGCCGATAAGGAAAGCATTTTCCAATATGGAGAATTTGCGTTCCAGGGGGCATATGTATATAACATAGACCTTAATAAGGGCTTTTCTCTGAAAGGCAAGATAACGCACCTTTCGGATGAGGATTACTTAAAGGCAGGAAACTATGGCTATAACACCGATAAGTACGTTCAAAGGATTTTATATATAGGAGATACCCTGTATACCTTATCAAACGACATGATAAAAGCAAATAACACGGTTGACCTGAAAGAAAAGAAAACTGTTGTTATACCGTAAAATACGGACGGATAAATAAATGAAATGCATAATAAACGCAATCCTGATTTTAACGGATTGCGTTTATTATGTTAACAATATATATCAGATGTGTGCACTCTAAAAGCTTGTTAAAAAAATGTGCGATTTATCCGAAATAATAATAAGTTCCATATAGTGTTACTGGACATTAGAGGGATTATGTCAAAACGTTCCGAAGTAAAGCAAATCAAGGAGGATGTCCTATAAAAAAATTGGAAATAGAATACTGGCAACTTCTTTGCTTAAAAGGCCGGTACTTTGAGGCTGAAAGAGGCAATATCAAACTTTAAGGTATAACAATATATCCGTATGAGCCATAAATTTCAATGTGTTAAAAATATAACTCTCGACTAATTTTTTACCGCGTGCTAAAATATAACTATAGAGGCATCCGATGTTATCTGACTTACCGCTTAATGAATTCATAAAATCCACACCAGAGAATATTCTTTAATAAACAGATTTTATATGACTATTAATACAGCCTGGTTACTTGTTATTTATTTGTTTTAAAGTGTTTAATCGGAATGGGAGGGTGTTATTTATGGATTATCTTACCGAACAAAGAAAATACCAAAGATGTTCCAGTACAATCTGCAAAACTTCACTCAGTTTTGACAAAAAGATTTGGGAAGAAATTGAACTATGTGACATTTCTGCTGGTGGGCTTAAATTTTTTTCAAGCAGGGATATTGATATTGATGCGCTTGTGAACTTTGATATTTCGCTATATAATGTACTGTCTGAGTTTAATATGAAATTTGAAGGAAAAATCGTCCGGAAAGAGAACGCTGAATTCAGAAAAGTATATGCCGTTAAATTTCAAAACACCAATAAATATTACCAGATACAATTGGATGAGGTAATAAAATCAAAGATAGTGGTTGCAAAATTTAATCAACCCCAGCCAGATTATGAGGGTGGCGTGTATACGTTCTTTTTGATTCCAAGATACAGAAGAGGGAGAATCGGATTTAAAATTTAAAATAAGTTCAGGAAGTAAAATACAGTAGATATATAAGATACCTCGGGATTTTTATTCAGGAGGTATTTTTTTGTCCTAAAATTCAAAAAAACATATTGACAAGCCGAACAAATGTTCGGTATAATAAGTACATAAATAATTATTTTTTTGAAGGAAACAGGTGGTATTATGAACAAAGTTATTTTAATCGGCAGATTAACAAGAGACCCTGAATTGCGCTACACAGCTGCAGGCAATATTCCGATAGCGAAATTCACTCTGGCTATTGACAGGAGATTTTCCAGAGCATCCGAAGAAAAACAAACGGACTTTTTGCAGGTTGTTGCCTGGGATAGAACAGCTGAGTTTTGCAGCAAATATTTCCACAAGGGCCAGCAGGTGTCTGTTGTAGGCAGAATCCAGGTTAGGACGTGGGACGATGCTGAAGGCAGAAAACACTATATTACGGAAGTAGTTGCGGAAGAGGCTTATTTTGCCGATAGCAAAAGAGACTATGATACATATGCTGCCGCTTCCCATGAGGCAGTCCAGGAAAATGAAAGTGCATTTCATTCAATGGATGATAAAGAATTACCATTTTAGATAGCTTGGTAATGTTTGCATAAGAACTCCACATTTTCTAAACTACCATTTACAGTTTTTATTGACATAAATTGAGCTAAATGATATGATTGCCTTCGGACGATAGTTCCGGAGGTATTTTTTGTCTATAAAAGCAGTATACTAAAGATTGAATATTTCAGAACATTGTCTTGAAGTTCTGTATCTATAGAGGATGTAAATGAAAATTGGAAACGTAGAACTTGAAAACAGGGTGTTTTTAGCTCCGATGGCCGGAGTCACCGATATGCCGTTTAGGATTCTCTGCAAGGAGCAGGGATGTGGACTTGTATATACAGAGATGGTAAGTGCTAAAGGCATGCACTATAACGATAACAAGAGTATGGATTTAACCAGAATTGACCGGAGAGAAATGCCTGCAGCAGTACAGATATTCGGTTCTGATCCTCACCTGATGGCTGGTATTGCAGAGCGATTAAATAATTGTGATGCAAGTATAATTGATATTAATATGGGCTGTCCGACTCCTAAAATAACAAAGAACGGTGAAGGCAGTGCTTTGATGTTAAAGCCGGCTTTAATAGCGGATATCGTGAAATCGGTATCTTTAAGCTCCGGTAAACCTGTAACAGTTAAGATAAGAAAAGGCTGGGATGATGATAGCATCAATGCGGTTGACATCGCAAAGATAGCTGAAGCAAACGGTGCAAAGGCTATAACTGTTCATGGGAGGACAAGGGAACAGTTTTACAGCGGAAAAGCTGACTGGGAAATAATAAAAAAGGTTAAGGAAGCAGTATCTATACCGGTAATAGGAAACGGTGATATTGTAAGGCCTGAAGATGCAAAGAAAATGCTTGATGAGACCGGTTGCGATGCAGTTATGATCGGGAGAGGAGCACAGGGTAATCCATGGATTTTCAGGAGAGTCCTGCATTTTTTAAAAACAGGGGAAGTAATTTCTGAACCGTCAGCCGAAGAAAAGATAAATATGATAAAAAGGCATATGAAGATGCTTATAGATCTTAAAGGCCAGCATATCGGAATATTAGAGATGAGAAAGCATATTGCCTGGTACATTAAAGGCTTGAGGAATGCGACTTGTGTAAAGGAAAAGATATTTAAGACAAGTTCGGTTGATGATATAATGCAAATATTGAATGGATTCCTTTTGCACAATTGACTGTTTTTTTGTTTGTTTGATATAATAGGGACGTTGCTGTCAAACAGTAAGCTGTACTGTAAACCATAATTTCGAGAAGGTTTTGCTGACCCAAATAAGTACATAATTGATTTTTATCTGAATATATATATTATAATGTTGCCTTTAAAATATACCACACAGAATAGGCGTTTTATGATTTCAAACAGCAAATTAAATCAATACAAGTATTGATTTTAGTATAAGCGAGTGGTAAGATAATTAGAAGTGAAAGTATTTATTATTCTAAGGGAGTAGATAAAATGTTTAAGCTGCCTTTCTTTAAAAATAGCCTGATAAGCATAGATATTGGTTTCAGGAATATAAAAGTTGTTGAAGTTATTCTCGAAAAAGATAGGGAGATTTTCATCAAAAACTACGGAATAGCATCTACTCCAAAAGACTGCATAAAAAACGGAGCTATTAAAGATGTATATAGAGTCACTAGCGAAATTAAAAAAATAATAAAAGAAAATAATATCAAGTCTAAAAATGCCAAGATAGTTATGTCCGGAACTAATATTATTTCCCGTATTTTTATGATTAATAGGGCTCCGGGACAAGATATGGATTCGGCCATAAGGGAAACGGTAAATCAGAATATGCCCATTAATCCCGAAGAACACCAGATTGATTACAAAGTCCTTCAGCAGATAAAAGAAAAAGATACTACCAAAATCAAGGTGTTTATAACAGCAGTGTCTAAAAAAATAATCAAAAGCTACATTGATATTTTGATGGAGCTGGGATTAAAGCCTTTATCGGTGGATATTCCTGCTAACAGTACTGCAAAATTCTTTAACAGGGAAATTAAAGTTCTTGAGAATGAATCCTGGTATAAGAAACAGGTATTAAACAAAGTAAGCCAGGACACATTTGCCGTACTTGATTTTGGTTCTGAAACAACGATCGTTAATATACTTAGGGACCGGGTGCTTGAGTTTAACAAGGTTATTCTCATAGGCAGCAGTAATCTCGAAGGTTCTATGTCGTCAAATATGGGAATCAGACTCGATGAGGCTGAAAGATTCAAGAAGATGTATGGGATGGTGCTTCCCGACTTGAATTCCAGTGACCAACAGGAAAAAATATACCGCAGTATAAAAGATATTGTGGATAAAATTATTATTCAGATACATCAGTGCTTCGACTTTTATGATAAGAGGTGTTTTGGAGCTAAAATAGGGAAGGTCTATATAATAGGCGGGGGGTCGCTTCTAAAGGGCTTAAGGGAGTACCTTGAAGATGTTCTTGGTATTCCGGTATATCCTGTAGGGCTTTTAAGCATAGACGGCGTTAAAATTAATCAGGGCCTTGACAGGGATAGGCTTAACTTCCTCATAAATTCTGTAGGTATTACACTTTAAAAATAAAAAGAACTTTTATGGGTAAAATTATAACACTTCAGAATTTTAACAAATATTAAATTCTGAAGTGTTTTTATTAGGGCCATTTCCCGAAGGGAAATCGGCAAAAGTCGAGGAGCCTCGAAGGCCCGGAGACTTTTATTAGGGCCATTTCCCGAAGGGAAATCCGACAAAAGTCAAGAGGGTCTCGAAGGCCCCGAGACTTTTATTTCGATAAGGAGGTAGGATTATGGGTTCGGATATTAAGAATCATGGTACAATGAGGGCTAAAACACCAGGGGAATCGCAGGTCGAAATGACTGAGCTTGTTATTCCAAATGACACGAATTTGCTGGGCAATTTGTTGGGAGGTAAGTTAATGCACTGGATTGATATTGCCGGGGCAATGGCAGCAGCCAGGCACTCAAATAAAACAGTTGCTACAGTTGCACTTGATAGCCTGGACTTCAGGCACCCAATACATATGGGAGAACTTATTATACTTAAAGCAAAGTTAACATGGGCCGGAAAGACATCAATGGAGGTAACTGTAAACGCATTTGGGGAAAATACCAAAACAGGAGCAGTAACACAAACAAATAAAGCTTACCTGACCTTTGTGGCACTTGATGAGAATGGAAGGCCAACTGCGGTTCCGATGCTTATCCCTGAGACAGAAGAAGAAAAGAAAGATTTTCTGGAAGCTGAAGTAAGGCGGGAAGAGCGTTTAAAAAGGCGCAATAAAGAAAAGGCGGAAAAATAGAATTAATTGCTGCATAAGTCGGACTTTATTTAAATATTAATAATCCAGAAGAAATTTCCGGGGTATTATATGGCGAAAAAGTCTTTTGTCAGCGGAGTTATAATCTTGATGCTGGCAGGTTTTGCAGTAAAAATCTGTGGATTTATTTACAGGATATACCTTTCAAACCTCATAGGGTCTGAGGGCATGGGGCTGTTTCAATTGATAGCGCCTGTATACTCTCTGATAATCCTGACTTTGACATCAGGTATTTCCATAGCCGTTTCAAAAATGGTTGCCGGGGAGCTGGCCCAAAAACATATTGTAAATTTAAGAAGAATAACATATTGCGCACTGGTAATGGTCCTTTTCGGAGGGCTTATAATATCAGTGCTGTTTTTTTTGAATCTTGATTTCATAGCAAATGTAATTCTGAAAGACAGCAGGACCTATTACTCTTTGTTATTTCTTATCCCTTGTATTCCTGTAATAGCTGCTGCATCGGCTTTAAAGGGATATTTTTACGGAATGCAGGATATGGTGCCTACTGCATGCTCACAGATTGTTGAACAACTGGTAAAAATAGCTCTGGTAATGGTAATGGCAGGCTTTATTGTAAATAAAGGGCTTGATTATGCATGCGCACTGGCCACAATAGGTATGGCTATAGGTGAAATAGCAAACTTCCTTGTTCTTTTGACTGTCTATAAAGTAAAAAAGAAAAGGCAGAGGGCGTTTAAATCAAAGGAAGGGTTCTTAAGAAAACGGGTTATTGCAAAAGAAATAATAGGGACCTCGTTACCTGTTTCTTTTAACAGGTTCATCACATCCATAATGGCAGCTGTAGAATTCATACTGATTCCAAGGAGGCTGCTTTTGGGAGGTCTTAGCTATACACACAGCATGATGGAATATGGAAGATTAACCGGTATGGCAATGCCTTTGATATTCTTTCCCTCACTGGTGACCTCATCGCTTGCAACAACACTGGTTCCTGCAATATCTGAAGCAGTGTCGCTGAAAAACTTCAGGCTTGTAAATTACAGGATTTCAAAATCCGTTCAGTTGACGTTTATCCTCGGTTTCATTTTCACAGGAATATTTCTCTCCTACCCGAACGAAATAGGAGGGCTCCTTTATAAAAGGGAAAAAATAGGTGGGATGCTTTATTTATTGGCTTTTACATGTATATTTACATATCTACAGCAAACCTTGTTGGGAATATTGAATGGACTTGGCAAGCAGGCAGTATCGCTCCGGAACTCGATTATAGGCAGTACCATCCGTATAGGATTTGTCTATTTTGCAATACCTTTATACGGTATTAAAGGGTATGTATTTGGAATTATTATCAGTTCTGCATGTGTCTGTATTTTAAATCTTCTTACAGTAGTAAAGACTACAGGTATGGCTATAGATTTAAAAAGCTGGGTGGTAAAACCGGGCCTTGTCGGACTAATTATGCTATTGATAAGCAAATACGTATACAGCTTCTGCGGCATCTTTAGCACAGGTTATGCCTGGAATACATTAATGGCTGTAACTGTCAACGTTATAATCGCAATCATACTGATGATAATATTTGGTGTATTGAAAATGGAGGAAGTAAGAAAGTTATTGATGCCGTTTCTAAAGGCGAAACCGAGTAAAAGATAGTCCTGACTTTTAAAAAATTCTATAAATCAATAAAAAATAAAGAAAAAAGAAGAGATTTCAAATTAATCGAAAAAATTTGAAATCTAAGGTCAAAGATGGTCAAAATCAAATTTTGAATTTGAAGCATATAATATGGTATAAATATATTGTAAGGTCAAGGAAAGTCAAAATCAATAAAGTTAAAATTAATGAAAAATATCGGAGGTGTTTTATATGTTCGGATTAACCCCATATAACAGGAAAACAAACGGAATAAGCAGGAGAAATGAAATTTTTGACCTGAGAAATGTATTTGAAGACTTCTTTAATGATTCCTTTTTTACCGGTGCCTTTACGGCAGCAAATCCGTTAAGGGCCGACATTCGGGAGACTGACAGGGAATTCATTATAGAGGCAGATATTCCGGGAGCCAAAAAGGAAGACATCAAACTTGATCTAAGGGATGATACTCTTACAATATCGGTTGAACACAACAATGAGGTTAAAGAGGAAGCTGAAAACTATATCAGGAAAGAAAGAAGGTACGGATCATACAGCAGGAGCTTCTATGTTGAAAACATCAAAAATGAAGAGGTTTCTGCAAAATATGAAAACGGGCTTCTTACAGTAAAGCTTCCGAAAGATGATAAGAAAAAGAGTTCGGGAAATAGAATAGAGATACAATAGTGTTTTAAATAAGCGTCAAAGGCGCTTTTTGGAAATAAAATCAGGTGATTTCTTCTCCTGTTATAATAGGCCTTGACTGTAGAGGCCAAGTATGCATGGGCGAGTAGTATAGCGCACCGGAACGGCTGGTACTCTCGCCTTTTGCATGATTTACCTGCAAGATGTGGATTGTATTTCTTTTATTTAACAATTGATATTATTATGGCTATAATAGTTAAAATAGCAAAGAACGTCATCATTTTTTTCTGACTTTTTGTCTTTGTAAGAAGAGATTCTTTATCATTTAAAAGAAGAGAAATTTTCTTTTCCAGCTCTTCTTTTTCGCTCAATATGTTATTATATGCAGTACTGGTAGATTCTTTATTTGCAGTATCTGCACTTTCTTTCAGCATCACATTTCTATACTCGTAAAGCAGCATTTTAGCGGTAGACACCGGTCCGTCCTCAGTAATGTCTGCAAGCTTGTTGGCCAAAGTATTTCCCATAGCTGCAATAGTCAGGGTATCACATTGGTGTAAAGCATCTAATACAGGTGCTTCATTAAAAAGCCCAATTTCATTGGGGCCGATATTGGTTATAATGATTGCATCATAGTAACTGTTTCTATCTAATGACTTTATTGTATCGGCTATTTCTTCAGCGGTGTATCCATCAATATAGTGGGCAAAGGTCTGAAAGAAGTTAACTTCATATAAGTAATTATTAATTTGGTTTATTGTGTCATTCTCATTTGAAGTTATAACCATTATTCTAAAAAAGTCAAGCCCTTTGAGATTAAGAGTTTTTTTGACTTTGTCAGGATAACCAGTGTCATCCGATTTGTCAGGAACGGTTTCTTTTTTTGTTTCACTGATGCTGGTATCCAAAACCTTTGAAGCTTTAAATTCAATAAAGTCAAGCATATTTACCGAGGAACTGTCGTATAAGTTGAACATTCCGTGTAGCTGAACCCTGTTTCCGGGTTCCAGGCTGTTTGGTTTGTTTTTTCTTTTTGGCAAGTATACATTAAGGGTGCTGCCATCCTCATTCTGTATTTTAAAACTTGTGCCTTGTGAATTGCTGGATACTTCGGAACATACGATGCCTTCTATCAGGTAATATTTTTTAATGGCATCGTTTTTAAAAAAAGATCCTTTAATGTTTTGCATATACAGGTCACGAAATTCCTCAATTGTGATCTTTTCTAAGGAATAATTATTACTCCTGTTTTCTTGAACTGTCATTTTCCGCATCCTCCCACCGTGTATAATATTGTAAAAACATTAATTATTTGTAAAACTAAAACATTCCCTCTTATATAATTAATCGAAAATAAATCATTTTATGTCGCAAGCGGTTTGGAATCTTACCATTTACCGAACTATATGTTTCGCAAAAAACCTTTTGCATTTCTAATTCTATTTTTTCGCGAAATCATATAACCATTGAATGCGCAACACTTTATGAAAATTCTTTCGCGCGTTGAATATAGTATTATTAATATAATAGTGATATAATAATCATTCGTAGAATAAAGCTTTAGAAAATGGGGTGTGTGCAATAATGGGAAATTCTAATGAGGAAGCTAATGTATATAAAGTGGACAGAAATTCTTTCAAAAGAACTCTGCCTGAAATTGCTTCAGAGTCACTTAAACTGCTTCGAGGCTTTTTTGTAAAGGTAAAATTTGCCGAATGCGGGCCGCTTTTAAGGGTCGGTAAGGGTGTTGTAATAATCAGGAAGAACGG
>JAEZNF010000111.1 GCA_023441845.1 Bacillota bacterium
CCAATAGACTGCTTCTGGATCGTCGACACCGCCGGCAAAGCTTGGATCGGAATCATTCAAATCCTCGCCAGAATCCGATGTTTTAGAAGGACTGCTTTTTTCAGAATTATCTTTATTGGTTCCATCCTTCTTACTTTCATCCTTATCGGTTCCGTTCTTGCCGGTGCTGTCCTTATCGTTCACTTTCTTGCCTGTGTCTAATTTATCCTTTGAATCTTCTGTAGCACTTGGGCTCGGTAGTGCAACATCATTACTTATAAGCGAAGAATCCGGAGCGAACGGAATGTCAAACTTGAAATTTCCTTTATATAATTCCCTTGATTTACCGTTTATTAAAAACCTAACTTTTTCAATATCTTTAATCCGTGTCAGGGAATTAACTATTGAAAAAATAGTAAGTTGCTCAGCTTCCTTCCCTCCCGGATGCTTATCTACAAATTCCTTTGATAGGTCTACTGTAGCCACCTTGCCTTTTATACTTACAGGTGATTTAAGCTTTGTACCCTTAGGTATTGTCGGCTTCAGATTACTATTTTTAGGTCCGTTTATCAGTTCCTTGACTACTATGCCCGCAAGGTTGTTTACACTCTTATTGGCTTCGCTTGTCAATATATATCTTGTCTCAAGTTTCAACTTTGTACTGTTGTCATTTGCAAAATATAGCGGGATTGGCTTCTTATCCGAAAGTCTACTGGCTTCTTCCTCTCCCATCGCTATACTGCTGGCTGGTTGGAGTTCATCATCGGTGCTTTTCTGCAAACCAATCTTCTGTAAAACGCTGCATCCTGGAAATAGTGATATTATCATAAAGCATAAAGTGATAATACATATTTGTTTACGCACTGTCCGGCCACCTCGCATCAAATTCTTTATACGATATTCTTATGCCGGGATTACTCCTTGTATTCTATCTTTTTATATTAATAAAGAATCACTTTATTAAGTAGTGTAGTTATGCCTTAAAAAGCAAATTCACTAATTCTACTACGTCTTTATCAACCACACTGTAACATATCTCTAAGCCATCCCGCTTCCCTTTAATAATTCCCGCCGTCCTGAGCTTTGCAATATGCTGCGAAACAGTCGATTGCGGCAATCCCAAGCACTCCTGTATCTTTGTTACATTGCAATCTTTATCAATCAAACCTTTTACAATGCACAGCCTCTGCGGGTGAGCTAAAGTTTTCAGCTTATCGGCTATAGTTTCATATTTTTTAAGATCATCTATCACTCAAAATACCTCCAAAATAGTTAGCCTATGGTTTATATATCAACTGGAACAACATAAACCATATAAACTAATGTGTTATATAAAAAGGCTCATATCCGAGTCTTCTGCTGATCCTAGAAATGCGGCAACACCGCCAATAGTGACTCCGTCAATCAGCTCTTCCTTTTTAATCCCCATAATGTCCATGGACATGTTGCATGCAATCATTTTTATCCCGTTTGCCCGGGCTTTACTTATAAGGTCCTCAAGGGAAGAAACATTTTTTTTGACCATTAAGCCCCTTATCATTCTAGAACCTATACCGCCCATGTTCATTTTAGAAAGGGATAACTTTTGGGAACCCCTTGGCATCATAAGTCCAAACATTTTGGATATTATGTCTTTTTTCACTTTCACCTTATCAGTTTTTCTCAAAATGTTCAAGCCCCAGAAGGTGAAGAACATTGTAACCTTTCTTCCCATTGCAGCCGCACCGTTTGCGATAATAAAGGAGGCAATTGCCCTATCCAGATCTCCGCTGAAAACCACCATGGTCTTATCGTTTCTGCTCCTCAATTCTCCTATGGCTTCCGGTCGTACCTGTTTTTTTATTACGGCGGTGAACGAACCGTTTTCAAAGCCTATCGAAATAAGCCTGTTTCCTGTTTTTTCGCACCATGCCTTTATATCTTCCTGGAAAGCCGGATCAGTAGCCGTTACTTTAAGCTGTTCTCCGTCCTTCATTGATTTGATGGCTTCATAAACCTTCATTATGGGACCTGGACATTGTAGTCCGCATGCATCAATTTTTACATGGGCATCTGCGCTGCACGCATTATCCTCACATGCATCAGGCTTTATCATATCGTCCTTGGCTATACTCTCATATTCATATACATCCTCATTCGACTGTTTCTGGACAGCAAACAGGTAGGTTTTATAGCCTCCACTCAGGTTTTTGACATTCTTATACCCATTTTGCACCAGTATTCTATATGCTAGATATCCCCTAAGTCCCACCTGACAGAAAACATAAATCTCCTTGTCTTTCGGCAGTTCATTAATCCTGTTCCGGAGCTGATTTACAGGAATGTTGACCGCCCCTTTAATGGTTCCGAGTTGGTACTCCATTTCATCACGAACATCCAATAAAATGGACTTTTTAAAATTAATTGAGGCCACATCATTCCAGTGGAATATTCTTACATCACCCTTAAGGACATTTGATGCGGCATACCCCGCAATATTAACAGGGTCCTTTGCCGATGAAAAAAGCGGAGCATACGCAAGTTCAAGGCTTTCCAGATCATGTACCGTCATTCCTGCCTTTAAAGCGGTAGAAATTACGTCTATCCTTTTATCAACACCTTCGTACCCTATAATCTGAGCACCAAGAATCTTTCCGCTGCTTTTATCAAAAATCAGCTTTATTGACATAGGTATTGCACCAGGATAATACCCGGCATGCGAAGGCGAATGTGTAAAAGATTTCTCAAAATCCGTATTGTTTCTTTTGAGTATTTTCTCATTGTTTCCCGTCATTGCAACCGCTATGTCAAATACCTTCACAATGGATGTCCCTTGTGTACCTGCATATTTATCCTCTATCCCGCATATATTATTGGCCGCTATCCTGCCCTGTTTATTGGCCGGCCCTGCCAGAGGTATTAAGGCACTGCTTCCGCTTACGAAATCCGTTACTTCCACGGCATCCCCAACGGCATATATGTCATCATCAGATGTCTTCATGTATTGGTCTACAAGAATTCCGCCGGTCTTGCCAATTTTTAACCCCGATTCAACCGCAAGCTTTGTCTCCGGCCTGACTCCAATACCCATAATAACCATATCTGCATTAATAAGCCTTCCGCCGGTTAATTCAATCTGAGCAAAATTGCCGGGATCTTTTATGGCTTTAACTGCATCGTTCAGATATAATTCTACTCCCTTCGTTTTCAGGTGCTGATGCACTATTGCCGCCATATCATAATCAAGAGGCCCTATAACATGATCCGCAAGCTCGACAACCGTGACCTTTACGCCCCTTAAGTGTAAATTTTCGGCCATTTCAAGCCCGATAAAGCCGGCACCTACAACAACAGCCCTCTTAGGCCTGGATGCATCAACAAAATCCTTAATCCTGTAAGTATCCGGAATAGTTCTTACAGTAAACACCCTTTTTGAATCAATTCCCGGAATATCAGGTTTAAACGGCTCTGCGCCGGGTGAAAGTATCAATTTATCGTATGTTTCGCTGTATGTTTTATTGGAAGCCCTGTCATACACCTCAACTGTCTTTTTGTCACGGTGTATTTTCACTACTTCGCTCATAGTCCGTACATCTATGTTGAATCTTTCTCTTATCTTATCCGGAGTCTGCACCACAAGCTTTTCTTTTTCCTTTATAACTTCACCTACATAGTATGGTAAGCCGCAGTTTGCAAAAGAAATATATTCGCCCTTTTCAAATAGTATTATTTGTGCGTCCTCATTTATTCTTCTGAGTCTCGCAGCAGCGGTAGCACCGCCTGCAACACCACCAACAATCAAAACTTTCAATGCCATAGTCTCATCCTCCTCACACTAAACTTCATTATTATATTTATATATTACAATATTGCAATATATGTGTCAACATTGTAACTGCCTTAGTTATCTATTACCACACACATCCACATTTAATCAATTATTTTACATTTCTTTGGTGTATTTGTATTAGAAAGCTCCTCACAAAGCATTAATATCCCTTCAAACACATAAAAACCCTGCGATATTTTTCACAGGGCTTTTATAATAATACTTATTTCTGCTGTACTCAAAGTACAGGCAAACTTTGCTCTAATTACGATATCAAGCTGTCAATTTTGTCTTTATCAAATCCTATAATTATATTCCCGTCAATATCCAATACAGGTACGCCCCTCTGTCCTGATTTGCTAACCATTTCCGAGGCCGCATTTCTGTCTTTTGAAACATCAAGATCCTCGAAACTTATATTCTTGGAATCCAGATACTGCTTTGCGATAGTACACCACGGACATGTAGGTGTAGAATATACCTTTACCGCCATAAAAATCCCTCCAAACAATTATATATTCCTTACATACTCGATAATTTTCCTTCCTGCCAAAGCTCCCTGACCGACGGCAGTCGATATTTGCTTAAAGCCTCCGGTACAGTCCCCGGCAGCATATACTCCATCCATATTTGTCTGCATATCCTTGTCCACTAAAACATGATTATTATCGGTCATTATTCCAAGCTTCCTTGCAAAATCTGCGCTTGATGCACTTTCATATGCAACAAATATACCGTCAATCTCTTCACTGGTTCCATCATCGAAGTGTACTCTCTGCAGGAAATCCGCTCCGTCTATTTTTGTTATGGGTTTTTTATTAATCCTGTAGTTCTCTGCTTCATCTCGGTACTCCTTCGATAATTCCAGCTCCATACCGTTTGTATAAATTGTTATATCTTTAGTGTATACCTGAAGTTCAACTGCTTCATGCAATGCAAAGTCCTTAAATCCCAGCACTCCAACCTTTAAATTGTTGTAAAAGAACCCGTCACATGTAGAACAGTAGCTAACACCCTTACCGTCAAAGCTTTCAATATTCCCTACATTAATTTTCTTCTGCTGCAATCCTGTTGCCAATAGCACCGCCTTGGATAGAAACATATTGTTGGCTGTTTTAATCTCGAAAAAATCGTTTTTCTTTATTTCAATTACGTCATCGTTTATTATTTCGGTTCCCAGCCTTAATGCTTGATTTTCCCCTTCCTTTAAGAGGTATTCGCCGCTTACAGGCGCGGAAAACCCGTAATAATTTTCAATTTTGCCGGCCTTTTTGAGGGCACTGCTGTCTTTTCCTATTACCAGGGTCTTTAATTTTGCCCTGACCGTGTAGAGTGAAGCAGATATACCTGCCGGACCTCTCCCTATTATTATTACATCATACATGATATCTATACCTCCGTTTTTTCATTTATAACCCTTAAAATTCCTATGTCGTATTCAATCTCAATGTATCTTTATGTTTGTCTATTTTCCATTTATATATTTTTCAGCCGCAACACCTGCCGTAACCCCATCTCCTACAGCAGTAGCTATCTGTCGTATTTTCTTTTTCCTTACATCTCCGGCTGCAAATATGCCCGGCATATTTGTCATCATATCTTCATTTGTTAATATATAACCGTTTTCGTCCATCTGGAGTTTATCCCTAAAGAGCTCCGTTCTTGGCTTCATTCCTATATAAACAAATATTCCGTCAGTCTCGAGTTCTTTGATTTCTTTTGTCTTTATATTTTCTATTGTAACACTTCTTACAAAATTTTCTCCATTTATTTTTCTGACTTCCGAGTCCCATATAACACTAATCATAGGATTTCGAAGCGCTTCATCCTGGGCAACCTTTGAAGCCTGGAAATGGTCTAACTGATGTATTATTGTAACATGCTTTGCATATCTGGTCAGGAACACAGCCTCTTCCACAGCTGAATTCCCCCCTCCTATGACTATAACATCCGCATCCTGGTACATTGCTCCGTCACATGTCGCACAATAATGGACTCCCCTTCCCCTGAATTCCCGTTCGCCCTCAGCAGGAAGTTTTCTGGCTTCAGCACCGGTAGCTATTATTATACTTTTGGCAAAATAATCCGTATCTTCAGTCCCTACATACTTTTCATTTCCTTCAAACCTTACTTCAAGAACTTCCTTCATATCATCGATCTGTACCCCAAAGCTAACAGCCTGGTTCTTCATATTCTCAACCAGATCTATTCCCCTGACAACGCCATTTGTTCCCGGATAATTTGCCACATGGAACGTAGTGGCAACCTGTCCTCCCGGAAGTCCTTCATCTATAATAGCGGTATGCAACTTAGCCCTTGCAGCATAAACAGAAGCCGATAAACCTGCCGGCCCTGCGCCAAGAACCAACACATCACAGTAAACCTTTTCCCTTGCCTTCTCCGGGCAACTCCCTCCTATAACACTTTCTATTGCCCTTCTGAGTTCCAGACTGCTTATATATCCGTTCAATCTGGCACATGTCTCTTTTCCATCCCTGAAAAACAGGAGAGTCGGGCTGCTCTTGATTTTATAACTCTCTGCCAACTGCCTGTTCTGTTGGCGGAATACTTTAACAAACCTCATATGTCCGCTGTACATTTTTACTATTCGCTCAAAAACAGGTTCAAGCGCAACACAAGGCGGACAATCCTCCGAATAAAAATATACAGCTGCCGGCAAACTGCTATTTAAAACATCGTTTTCAAAGTTATTGGAATCTGTGAAAATTATCGTACCATTCATGTTTAAACCCTCCATATTTATTTTTCGCTAATATTTTATATACAATGCAAAATAAATATGATTTTTAATATATGATTATTTGTATATACCAATTATTAATACTTGTAAACAGTTTTTGTTCTCAAGCAATGATTAAGAACACATAAATACCAATAATCTTTATATTATGTATGAATTATTTTAAGAACATATATGTTTAATCCTTTTCAAGAGAAAAAAGTAGTGGTAGAATTGTTTATATGTGTTTTTCAAGATGCTTTTAAATCCTTAAGAGTCGGCAT
>JAEZNF010000114.1 GCA_023441845.1 Bacillota bacterium
GAGGTAGGCTCAGGCGTTGTAACCAGCAGTACTTCATCCGCAGCCATTACAAAACTCATAACGTTGTCGGAAAGTCCTGCACCTGTATCTATTAATATTACATCTGCAATCTTGTCAAGCAATGCTATATTGGATACAAATTTCTCAAGTTGCGTTTTATCAAGTTTAACAAGATCCTCTACTCCTGACCCGCCTGATATGAACTTAATGTTTCTAGGTCCGTCCGCCAGAATTTCCAAAATGTTCTTTCTATCATGAATCACATCGTCTAAAGATGATTTAGGCGTAATACCAAAAAGGACATCTATATTGGCAAGTCCGAAATCGGCATCAAGTATCACTACCCGAAGGCCCAGCTCGCTTAGAGCAATAGCCAGGTTTATTGTAATATTTGTTTTTCCGACGCCTCCCTTACCGCTGGTTACGGTAATTACTCTGGCGCTTTTGGGCACAATATTGCTTAATAATGGAGCCTGATCGCTGCCTTGCCTCGTCTTTATACCGCTAATAATTTGCCTTAGTCTTTCCGCCTGATCTCTCATATTATGAAATACTCCCTAATAAATTTTTAGTTATTCTGTCGGTATCTACAACCTCAATATCGTCAGGCACACACTGTCCGGTAGTAAAATATGAAAGCTTTTTGTTTGTTTGGTACTTGGCATTTAAAATTATCCCGTTTATAGGTGTTTCATCCACTTTGGTAAAAATCAGTTTATAGTCCTTTAAAAAGCTGTAACCAGCTAAAATTTCTTTACAATTCCTCACACTGGTAGTGGTACTCAAAACCAGATATATTTCATCGGCTTCTGACGCTACAATCAATGATTTCAATTCTTCAAACTGGAATTGGTTCCTGTGGCTTCTTCCTGCAGTGTCAATCAATACGACATCCTTATCGGAATATAGTTCTATAGCCTCTTTGATTTCACCGGGCGAATATATGACATTAACGGGCATACCCAGTATATCTGCATAGGTTCTGAGCTGTTCCACCGCTGCAATCCTATATGTATCGGCTGTAATCAGACCTACACTTTTTTTCATGTTCAATGAATAATACGCAGCTATTTTTGCAAGTGTAGTTGTTTTACCTACCCCTGTAGGGCCCACAAAAATAATCCTGTTCGGCTTTTTGTCATCCCTCAATGTGATTGTCTCAGGTTTTCCAAGTATACCCGATATTATATTGTACATTAAAGAAGCAGTCTCATTTATGCCGGAACTATCTCCAATCTTTTCATTTACCGTATCGGCTATTTTTTTTGCTATATCTACATCTACCTCATTTTTTATTAAGTTGTCATAAAATTGCTGAAGCACTTTTGAATAAAGCTTTTGCTGTTTTTCTTCCTGAGTTGCGGTAATTATTTTCGGGCTCACAGTATGCATTTGATGGTATATTTTGTCAAGAATAGACTCCATATTGCTTATCTTATTCTCTAACTCATTTATTTTTTCCTCTTTTTTATGTGAATTAATATTTATTTCTTTATCCTGCTCATTGGGATAATTTCCAAATACCGTACAATGTTGCTTCTGGAGCTTTTGCTGATGCCTCTCCTCCTGTCCTAGCTGTCCCCTGCCTTTTTTACTGTCGAAATCGTTATCGATAGCAGCCAATACCTCAAACATGGGTTTGGCAAACATGCTTAGAAGACCTTTTTTACGGACCTTCCGTGTATTAAGGATTACAGCTTCACTACCCAAATCCATTTTAACTTTTAAAATAGCCTCTTGCGCATTTGTTCCCATATAACGTCTTATTTTCATAATTAGACACTCACCATCCCAACAGATTGAACTTCGATACTAGGGTCAATTTCACTGTAAGATAAAACAACCAATCCAGGAATAAATTTCTCAGTAAGCCTTTTAAAATACAACCTGACTATAGGCGATGCCAGTACTATGGGCTGCTGCCCAAGTTCCGCCAGTCTTTGAACCTGCCTTGACAGACTGCCAAGTATGGAATTGGTAACCTCAGGTTCAATTGTAAGATAAGATCCGTGCTCTGTTCTCTGAACAGAGTCCATAATTATTTGCTCCAATTTCGGGTCTATTGTTATTACATTGGATTTATTATCCAAAATATATTTTTTCGATATCGCTCTACCCAAAGCCTGTCTTACATATTCCGTCAATATGTCGGTGTCATGCGTAACAGGAGCGTAGTCTGCCAGTGTTTCAAGAATAGTAACCATATCCCTTATTGAAACACCTTCTTTTAAAAGATTGGCAAGTACCTTCTGAATCTCGCCTACTGTCATAACTTTCGGTACAAGCTCTTCAACAATTGCGGGATAATTCTGTTTTATATTATCAATAAGCGTCTGTACTTCCTGTCTTCCCATAAGGTCGTTTGCATATTTCTTGATTATTTCAGTAAGGTGGGTAGCTATTATTGATGGTGGATCTACAACCGTATATCCCAGCATCTCAGCTTTATCCCTCTTGCTTTCATTTATCCATACAGCCGGGAGGCCAAATGCAGGCTCCGTTGTCCTGATTCCGTCAATTTCCTCTTCTGCCATTCCCGGGTTCATAGCAAGATAATGGTCAATCATAATCTCGCTTTTTGTGATTTCAACTCCCTTAATCTTTACCAGATATTCATTAGGGCTAAGCTGAATATTATCTCTTAGCCTTATAATCGGAACTATCATACCCAATTCCAAAGCCAGCTGCCTTCTTATCATAACCACCCTGTCAAGAAGGTCTCCACCCTGGTTTACATCGGCTAAAGGAATTATACCGTATCCGAATTCCAGCTCAATGGGATCAATCTGCAAAAGCGAAACAACATTTTCAGGCTTACGTATTTCCTCAACTTCACTCTCCTGAACCTGTACTTCTTCTTTAATTTGCGCTTCTTTTTGCTGTCTTAATAACGAGAAACCTATAAATGCCAGTATCGCTGAAAGAACCAAAAACGGTATTGTAGGTAAAAATAATGATAATGCTATGCATAACGCCGAAGCAATAAATAGAACTCTGGGGTTGCCGAATATCTGTTTCAAGAGATCGGTGCTCAAATTTGCATCTGATGCAGCTCTTGTTACTATTATACCTGTTGCTGTCGAAATTAGCAATGCAGGAATTTGGCTAACCAGTCCGTCTCCTATTGTTAATATTGTGTAATTCTGTAACGCTTCGGATATTTCCTCGCCCCTCATCAGAACACCGATGACAAGGCCTCCTATGATATTTAAAGCGGTAATAATGATCCCCGCTATTGCATCTCCCTTAACAAACTTGCTGGCTCCATCCATAGCCCCGTAGAAATCGGCTTCTCTCTGAACCTTTCGTCTTCTTTCCTTAGCTTCGGATTCATTAATAAGTCCGGAATTCAAATCCGCATCAATAGCCATCTGTTTACCCGGCATTGCATCGAGCGTAAATCTGGCAGCAACTTCCGATACTCTTTCAGAGCCTTTTGTAATTACAAGAAACTGTACTACCATTATAATTAAGAATATAACAAACCCAACTACCAGATTCCCACCGGCCACAAAAGTACCGAAGCCTGCAATTACCTGACCTGCCTCACCTTCCGATAATATGTGCTTTACTGCTGTAATATTGAGAGAAAGCCTGTATAAGGTAGTAATAAGAAGCAGCGATGGGAAAACAGAAAGATCCAGAGCCTCTTTTGCGTAAACAGCGTTAAGTAAAATCACAGCGGCAACCGATATATTTATTGCAAGAAGCACATCAAGAAGAAAGCTCGGAATTGGTAATATAATTATTAACACAATGACAACAATAATTACTGCAACTGACATTTCCCCTAACCTCTTCATAAGATGTATCTTCCTCCTTTTCAACGTTAATACAGCTTGTTAGAATACTTATTTATGCCTGCTTTTGCTTGAGGCTGTATACAAAGGCCAATACTTCGGCTACAGCCTGATAAAGATCCTGGGGTATTTCCTGTCCGATCTCTACCGTTTCGTACAACGCTCTTGCCAGGGGCTTGTTTTCTACAATTTCCACCTTGTTTTCCCTGGCCGTTTCTTTTATCCTCTGGGCCATATAGTCCTGACCTTTTGCTATTACCATTGGAGCTTTGGACACATTTGCATCATACTTTATCGCTATTGCAAAATGCGTCGGGTTGGTTATTACAACATCAGCTTTCGGTACATCCTGAAGCATCCTTCTCATTGAAATTTGCCTTTGCTTCTGCCTGATCTTTGACTTTATTTCAGGGTTTCCCTCCATCTGCTTGTATTCTTCTTTTATCTCATGCTTTGTCATCTTCAAGCTTTTTTCATATTCATACCACTGGTATAAATAATCAACAGCTGCTACGAATATAAGTACAACACATATCCTTATTGCCAGATTAATTACCGTATCACCTATATATGAAGCTATTCCAATGGCGTCAAGATTCATAACGTTCAAAATATTGTCAGCCTGACCCTTTACATACGAATACGCTATGAAGCCTGTAAAAGCAACTTTGACTACCGATTTTACAAGCTCAACCACAGATCTTAAGGAAAATATTCTTTTCAAACCGCTTAAAGGATTTATCCTGTTAAATTTTAAGCCTATAGTTTCAAATGTGAACAGGACTCCCACCTGCATATACTCGACCACCAGCCCTGTTACAAGAGCTATTGCCATAATGGGAACCGCAACCTTTAAAAGTACCCATGCACAGCTTATAGACAATTTTGACAATCCATTTATTGTAAAAACATCGTTTACATTAGTAAAGTCACCAAGTGTAATCCTGGTAAATAAAGTTATTTCATTGGTCATGTATCCGCCTAAAACTTTTAATCCTACAAATACAAACAGTAATACAAAAGCGGATGTAATCTCTTTACTTTGTAAAACCTGTCCTTTCTTTCTAGCGTCCTGCCTTTTTTTAGGCGTTGCCTTTTCGGTTTTGTCATCGCCCGCAAACAGCTGCAGATTTACTTTCCGGTACCTTTTATAAAAATATTTCATTTTAGTACCATATCCTTTATGATTTTGTACATATTAGAACTCATTCCGTTTATCATAAACTCTATAAGTGAGATTAAAACCGGCATAGTCAGTACCATAACCAGAATTCCCAGTATTATTTTTGCAGGCATACCCACTACAAAAACATTAAGCTGAGGTACACTCTTTGAAATAATCCCAAGCGCAATATCGGTTATGAGTATAGCAGCTATTATGGGTGCGCTTATTTTTAAAGCAACCAGAAAAACATCTCCAAAAATTTTTATTACATCATATAATACCGCAGTATTGAATGCCGCTCCCCCCACCGGGATAAACTTATAACTGTCAAAGAGAGCTTTTATTATCATATGGTGACCGTTAACAGCAAGTAACACCAGCATACTTATAATAAAGTAGAAGTTGGATGTTATGGAAATCTGTATACTGCTGACCGGGTCTACTACGTTGACCATACCAAAACCTATTTGCATGTCAATGAGCTGTCCTGCAAGATAAACGGCATTAAAAATCAAATATGAAACATAGCCTATAATTATGCCTACAATAAATTCCTTAAAAACCAAGAGCGAATACCCGTATATGTTGTTCTGGTAATCGAGCTTGTCCACTTTTAAAGTATTAATAAGTATCATGGCAGTAAGTAACGATACACCTATTTTCAAATACGACGGTATGTTTCTTCTGCCGAATATGGGTGAAATCACAAATAATCCCGTCATTCTTACAAAAACCAGGAGAAAAACATCTATTCCGTTTGAAATTATCCCCTCCGGTATTTGCAAAGGTTTCACCCACTTTAATGTAAATTTTATCTAATCAACTGGTTTATGTTAATATAAATATCCTGTGTGTATTCAATTAGTACTCTGAGCATCCATGAACCAAACAACAATATTCCGCCCATTACCGCCAATATCTTTGGAATAAAAGTCAGTGTTTGCTCCTGTATCTGTGTCGTAGCCTGAAATATGCTTATTGCCAACCCTA
>JAEZNF010000126.1 GCA_023441845.1 Bacillota bacterium
GTTCCATGTTTTCCCTGTATACTTTCTCAGGTATTTTATATATGTACCTGAGAAGGTCGAAAGTGTCTATAGCCGGCAAATCCCACCAAAGCTGTGTTCTTTGACCAAAAACAGCTCCTATTTTTGATGCATTCTTTTTCCTGTCTTTATGCGGCGACAACCCTCCTATCCTGATTTTACCCGATGTTGGAGCCAGAATACCGGTCAGCATCTTTACAGTAGTTGACTTACCGGCTCCATTCGGGCCAATAAACCCTACGGTCTCTCCTTTTTCGATAGAGAAGCTTATACCGCCCACAGCCCTTTTTACCTTATATTCCGGTATAAGGAGACTTAGGACTGTTCCTGCAGCACCTTTCTTTCGGACATTTATCCTGTAATCCTTTATAAGATTCTCAACATGAATCAACGCCATTAAATCGTCCCTCCCACATGAATTTGATTTGTATAACCGAACTTTTTAATAGTACAAAACCGTGAGGCGGTTTTGTTTATCTTTAAAACCCGTCGTGGAATACTATGGTATAAGGCTTACATAAATACTGATATTACTGTATTGCAAAGGCCACTAACCGCAATAGTTTCCCCGACAACAATACAAAGCCGAACTTCTTTCTGGAGCTCAATATAAATACTAACTTTATTCTACATTCCTGCCAATATAACCATGGTCATATTTTTAGTCATATTTTTTATTACCAGCATTAGTTACGCTATGCGTTAAAATCTTATAATTGATTATTATGATTATACAAATCGGAATTCCATTTCGGTGAATTCAAGGGGAGTTGCATAAATTTTGCAATGATTAGCTTAAAAAAAGCAAACCGAAAATTAAAAGATATAGAAAAGATAACTGTTTATGAGGAACGTAAAAGGATAAAACGGGTATACACGGTATTATCGGGAAGGCGAACTTAATACAATAAACCCTAAAATTACCGTCAGAAATTAGACCGCACCTTTTGAGTTTTTTCAAAAACCGGTAAGCTAATTTGATTGTTATATTAATAGTAAGCCAAAATTCTATTTATAGTTTAGAGAAGTGGTATTAAAATGTTTTGCAACAATCATTATGTCGGACATATTAACGGCATTATCTTTATTTAAATCGCAATCCGCATTATACCGCCCGTCTCCCGGAGAACTGTTGAAAGCCCTTGCAATCCCCATAATATCCGTCATGTTAATGGCGCCATCCTGTACACCAGCCACTGATATGTCGCCCGCCCACATAAGTATGGGGGAATCCTTTTCGGAAAGGCTTTTATCGTGTAAAACAACAACATTTTTCAATTCCCTGTAAAGGTAGTTGGCTTTTCTGATTGATATGGTATACCCTGTCGTACTTGGAGGAACATTTTTAATCTCAAAATACCCGTTTGAATCGGTTAAGGCAGACATCTGCCTGTCCATGTCCATGATTTCCACTTTAAACCCTGCTTTAATATCCGGGGCTTTGGAAGTAAAATCTGCATTTACGTAACCCGACAGTTTATAACCTTCGGACTTGAATACAGCAGCAATATCAACATCTTCCGAAGGAGTAAACGTTATTGTATCCGATACCGCAAGGTTTTCCGGAACACCAATCCAATGGTCAAACGTGTAACCTGCTTCAGGTATGGCTTTTACGGTCACAGGAACCCCTTTAAAATAATTGCCGGTCCACGCGTCCGGACTTGTAACTCCCGGAGTAGCTTTTATGTCTATTGAATTTATCTTTATGTAACCCCTGGCAGGATCGGAGTTCAGCTTTACGGATACGGTTCCTGTAACGCCGCTGCCGGCGAATTGGCTCTCTATATGCTGCCTTACATTGGCCGGACGCTCCTTTGCATAGGTTCTTATCTCTTCAACCAGCTGGCACCAAAAATTATAACTGATTTTTTGCCAGCGGTCGTAGTTTTCCTGAATCTCAGGCTGCATTGCGGCTGCCGCTCCGTTAAGTACATCAAGAACCCTTGTGGGCTCAAAAACAGTATTCATGCGGTCCGCAAAGCGGTTTATGAATTCATTCCTGAAATCCGTATTCTTAAGGAGGGTTCTGAAGACAAATGTAGACCACTCCGGATTTGCATACGTTTCCTGTTTTTCGGAAGCTGCAAAGCTTAATGTATTACGTGTCACACTGCTTCCATATAATCCGAAGCCGTAGTCGGTATCCTTTAGGAACCATCTCCATCTTCCATCCTGTCCGTAAGGTGCTTCCGGATGATATCGGCCGTCACCGGTCCTATACCTCCATATGCTAACGTTGTTTCCGGGCCAGTCAATATTTCCGGAGAAAATATGTGCAATATTATAGTCAATATAGTTTTCAATATCCATTTTTGTCTTTATATAATCATATGTACTCTGTTCTGTAATGGAATGTGTTTTCAGATAGTTTACAATATCGTTGGTATACGCATCTGCATCCTCCTGCGTTCCCTTCTGTATCTCAACCTTTTCGAATACATCCAGTATCGCTACCTTTTTTTTATCAAGATTATAATGTGATTCCAGGTATTCATCATCATAGCGCTCGCGGATGTGGTATATTCCCCAGTACTCACCGTTTAAGAATACAACGGAAGACCTGTAAGCCTGTGTATCCAGAGTTTTAATACCGGAAAAGAGGCTCTGTATAAATTCATCCCTCAGCATGGCGCTTGTCCAATCGTTTCCTGCATTCCTCAAAATCAACCGTTTAAAGCTTTTTATACTCTTATCATTTACTTCCTTTTCAAGGCCCGGAAAGATTTCATACTTGAACTCATTGTTGTCATCATATTCCTTATCCGCATAAAGGCGGAAGGACTTTTGAGGAAATGATCTTGTCGCATTACCGTGTATTCTTGCACCGCAATACTGTGAGAATCCTGGAGTACCATCCTTTTCAAAGAATTCTATATGCATGGGCCTTTCCCATTCTTCACCCTCTTTTGTATAGTTCCCGTTCACATATATTCCCTTTGCATCGTCAAAAAGGTTTTCGTTGTCGGTTACCAGTGAAATTACAGGAAGATTGTACCTTGATCCAATATCCGGGTCAACAAAATACGAATTGGCAGCAACTTTGCTTATTGCACCGTCCTCTCCAACCGAAACTGCCTTAATGATTGAGCACTTGAAAACCTCTCCGGCGGGTTCTTTCCATGGATTATATGTGTCGTTTGTAATGTTCCGAATCATGGAAAGTAAATTGGGGTCTCCCGCTCTGCTTTTTATACCGATTGGAGTCGTATACTCCATTGTCCCAGGTTTTCCCGGAACAGGATCGGAGCCGTCTTTTGTGTAATATATTCTTGCATCAGGCCGGTTTGCAGACAGTATAAGATTGAAGGCCCCGGTATAAAACCCGGCTTTATGTGAAAAAACAGGGGTTTCGATTTTCGCTTGTCCTAATATATTTGGGTTACATGGAGTAGCCCTTGAAAACACCGAAAACCCCACTGCGCCATCGGTACTTCTTCCATAAGACTGATCGTTTCCCAGGCTTACTGTATTGACAGAATCAACCTCTATCCCATCAGGTTTCTTTAGCGTAACAGTTTCACCTGATGAACTCAGTTTAAAGTTTGTATGAAGCTGTCCGTCTTTTGCAACTTTGTTTTTGTCGGATGCCCAGACCAAAAGGAAACCGCCGGCCGGAACAACCGCATCAGGAAATGTCCATGCCGTCGAAGAGTCAGATAGGGTGTAGCCTCGCAGGTTAATTGACTGTGAGCCCGCATTGTAAATTTCAATCCAGTCGGAATAGGCCCCGCCCTGACTGTCATCCGAGTCCCCGTCCCTTATGGTAGATGTATTAGAGGCCATAAGCTCATTTATAAAGATAGTTTGTCCTGTTTCCGCGGCGGCATTAAGCATTACGGAAGAGCCAGAAAACACAGCTGCCAACAATGCAAGTATTAAAAATTTTCTCACAAAAATCCACCCCTTGAACAAAGCCGAATCAGCCTTGTCACCCTTCAATTGTACACAGGAAAGCTATAAGTTTTCTTCTTTGTATATTTGTGCTTTCCCTTTATTTATTATCTTAGTTATTATTATAG
>JAEZNF010000134.1 GCA_023441845.1 Bacillota bacterium
CCTAAGGGGTGTATTAAAAACGGAGCAATTAAAGATAAAGCTAAAGTTGTGAATGAAATTAAAAGGGTTATAGATGAACATGGCCTCAGCGCAAAAGAAGCTAAAATAGTTATTTCCGGAACAAACATTATTACCAGGATAATTATGGTTGATAAGGTTGAAGATAAGGAAGTCGATAAAAAAGTATGGTCTGAAATACATAACTATTTGCCAATAGATTTTAACGAACACAGGGTGGATTACAAGGTCCTTGATGTAGTAAAAAGCGGTGAACAGGAGAAAATGAGAATTTTTGTTACTGCTGTAGCTAAAAAAATAATAAACAGCTATATAGAAATTATCAAGGATCTCAAATTGAAGCCATTATCTGTTGATATACCTGCAAATAGTATTTCGAAGTTTTTTCAGAAGGATATAGAGTTTAAAGAGTCGGATATAATGGTCAGGAACGGGAAAAGAAACGGAATAATGTCCAGCACGGATGCGGTTATTGATCTAGGCTCCGAGACTACCATCGTCAATATTCTGAAGAATAAAATTCCTGAGTTTAACAGGGTTGTTCTTCAGGGCAGCAGCAATATTGACCAAGCTATTATGGATCATATCAATCTTGAAAAAAGCCAGCTTGATAAGGCTGAGAGATATAAAAAAATGTACGGGATTGTAACATACAAAGATCCCAATAATGATCTGGAATGGCAGTGTAATGAAGCTACAAGAAAAATAATAGACGAAATAGCGAAGAACATAAAAATGTGCTTTAACTTTTATATAGACCGCTGCGGTGGAGAGCAGATAGGAAGGATATTTCTTGTCGGCGGCGGTTCTAAGCTAAAGGGCATTAAAGAGTACTTCGAAGATATTTTCGGTATACAGACATATCCCATAAACTATGTGGATATAAGGGGAATTGAATTTGCACCTGAGCTTAACATTGAAAAGATAAACTACCTTATAAATGCTATAGGGATTGCGTTATAAAATGCTAAAATTGTGGGGGTTGGGTAAATGCCGTTATATTCTTATAGGGTAAAAAATGATTCGGGTAAAATATTTACAGGTGAGGCCAAGGTTGATAAAGAGTCGGAGCTCACCAGCATGCTTATCGAGAAAGGGTATACGCCTATAGAGATTAAAGAAAAGAATGCGTTTACCGATATATCACAGATTAAGCTGTTTAAAAAGCGTGTAAAAGTAAAGGATCTGGCTATATTCTGCAGGCAGTTTGCAATTGTACTTGAAGCAGGAGTACCCATATCGGTTTGTCTTGACGTTATAAGAGATCAGACAGCGAATCCTACACTTAAAGAGAGTGTTAGTGCTATAAGTGATGATATTAAGAAGGGAATTTCCCTCTCATCATCATTTAGAAAACGTAACGATGTATTTCCCGAACTACTTATCAATATGGTTGAATCCGGAGAAGTAAGCGGTCAATTGGATAAAGTCTTTAAAAGATTGTCCGATACTTTTGAAAGAGATACCAAGTTAAATCAAAAAGTCAAGAGTGCAATGACATATCCGATAGTTGTATTAGTTGTTGCTGTTGCAGTCGTATTTGTCCTGATGACATTTGTCGTTCCTACATTTGCGGATGTTTTGTCGAGCTTGGGTTCAGAACTTCCAATCTATACGAAAATTCTATTAAAAATCGGGAGTATATTCAAAAGTTTCTGGTGGTTAATTTTATTGGTAATAATCGGTTTGGTTGTATGCGTAAAGGCCTATACTAAATCGGAGTCGGGTAAGCGTTTTATCGGAAAAATAATGATAACTGTTCCCGTTATAAAGAATGTTGAAAAAAGTATTATAAGTGCCAGATTTACTAGAACTTTAGGAACTCTGATAGCGAGTGGTGTACTGCTGATACAGGCAATGGAAGTTGTGCAAAAAGTAGTTAACAATGCTATCATTTCAGAAAGGCTTGAAGAGGTCATTAGCGAGATAAAGAAAGGTAGAGGACTGACACAGCCTCTTACAAGTATGAAATATTTTCCGCCTATGATTATTTCGATGGTAAGAATTGGTGAGGAATCCGGAGAATTGGATTTTTCGTTAGGTAAATGCGCAGATTTTTATGATGATGAAGTAGAAATGGCGCTCCAGCAGTTGATGACTTTTATAGAGCCTTTGATTATAATTTTCCTGGCAGGAGTTGTCGGATTTATTATGCTGGGTATCCTTACACCAATGTTTAAAATATATGAAACTCTTGGAGCATAAAATGCAAGTTTAGAGGGGGGGTGGACTGTAAAAGCAGTTTATGATCCGTTTAAAAGAAGTAACACTAAAAAAATCAAGTACTATAAAATTTGAAGGGGGAACAATTATGAAAAAGAAATTGAATAACAAAAAGGGTTTTTCGTTGGTAGAGCTTTTGATAGTTCTTGCAATTCTGGCGATAATAGCAGCAATAAGTATCAGTATTTTTGCAAATGTTCTTGAGAACCAGAGAATTAAAGCTGACAAGGGAACAGCAGCATACTTACAGTCGGCAATTCAGACTTATATGACTGAGTCGGATGACCGTGAACTTGAAGGTCTCGACACGAGTACCGTAGATACTATTATAGCCGATTTGAAAGAATCTATAACTTTTCCGACGACAGATGGGGATAAATATGGACCATACTTAAAATCAGATTATGACGGCAAAGTAAAATCAAGCAAATATGGTGGGTTTAAAGTAGAAATTGATAAAGCTGCTCAAAGTGTTGAAGTTAGACCTTCAACTGAAAATGATGTAGAAGAGATGACAGAGGACTAAATGTTATGAAATATCCCGGCATGGTGTTTATCACCATGCCGGGATGAATGAAACGGTGAGGAATATGATTAAAAAAATTGATATTCTAAAACGGAATAAAAAAGGAATCACATTAGTTGAGTTAATTTTATACCTTGCTATGATTACAATGATTGCACCTATGGTGTTGCAAATATTTGTGTTCGGTTATAACTCTTATAAAACAGGGTTTAATTATATCGAACAGCAAAAGAAAATAAATGAAGCGGTGCGGCTTATACAGAGAGATGTTGAACTTGCAACTTCTTGGAAAGTTGATAGTAACAAATTAACGCTGGTTATATATCCTTCCAATATTACAAAGGAATGGTCGTTTTCCGGAGATGCTTTGAAGTTAGGAACAAAAACTGTTTTAGATGGAGTTGATAGTACAATAAGCAAATTTGATTGGAATTTGGATACCAATCATGTTGTTTTAAAAATCAAGGCCAAAGAAAGTAATACAACAATAAATAAAAATAGAAATGTTAAGGATACGATAATTGCAGAATTTTCTGTTAAATATAAAAAGAAAATAACGCCCTAATAATATTATGAGGAGGAGAGCTAGTGAAAGACATAAATTTGTTGCCTGATGATATAAAGGCTTCTGCCGAACCGTTTAAAGCTGAAAAAACAAATGCTTCACCTGTAAAGTTAATTACTATAATTGTCGCATCTGTTGTGCTAATTGCTGCCACATTTGTTCTGCCGAAGTTTGTTTTGATTACTATGAATGCAAGGCTTGATTCTATAAATAAAAGTATTGAAAGTGCTACATACAATGAGGTTAGGCTGTTAAAAAGTAAAACTGTTCAGGAAGCAGGAAAAATTGAAGCAAAAAATTCTATTATAAGTGTAATTGAAAAGGATAGCAGTCCGATGAGCCAGGTTATGGCTATTATAAAGAATTCCATACCTCAAGGCTGTACATTGGAAAGAGTTAATTTTGAAAATAATGAATTAATAGTTGAAGGAAAAGCGACTGGCTCCATTAAAGCTGCCGAACTTCTGACAAATATAAGAAGAATTAGTTCAATTACTGTAAAAACGACTAGCGTAAGTGATAAAAACGGCATTGTAGGATTTAAATACAACTTTTATTATGGCGGAAAGGCAGGCTAATTAGTATGTCTATCGGAAAAAGAGAAGTAACACTTTTAATAGTTCTGGGTGTTTTACTATATGCTTTTTTATTTTATACTTTGATTTTACAAAACTTTATTCCTGATTTCAAAGAAATAAATGATAAACTGTCGGAAGCACAGCAAAAGGAAAACATCTTAAAGGACGATCTAAAAAATATAGATAAATTGAGGCTTCAGTATAATTCCAAAAGTGTTCAAAACGAAAGAATGGAAGGATATCTGTTAAGCAGTGCCGATATTACAGACTGTATAGAATTCATGGATAAGCTTACAAAAACAGTTGGAAAACAGTTTACCGATATTACTTTATATGAACCTCAGGAAAAGTTTACAGCTCCGAAGGCTACTGCAAAAGTTGAAATTAATGAAG
>JAEZNF010000165.1 GCA_023441845.1 Bacillota bacterium
ACAATATGGGCGCAGCCATGGCGCCGGCAGCGGTAGACACCATACTTACACATTTCAAGGATACCGGGTTTATGCCCCAGGACTATGACCTTATTGTTACAGGCGATTTAGGGAAAGTCGGTAAAGAAATATGTGAAGAGATGCTAAAGGCTGAGGGTTATGACATTAGTGACCGGTACAATGACTGCGGGCTGATGGTATTTGACAGGGAAAGACAGGATTCTCACGCGGGGGGAAGCGGATGCGGATGTTCTGCTGTGACATTAGCAGGATTCTTATATCAGGAAATAACCAAAGGCGGGCTTAACAGTGTTTTATTTGTTGCAACGGGAGCCCTTATGAGTCCGACAAGTGCACAGCAGGGTGAGTCTATACCGAGTATTGCACATGCTGTGGCTATTCAAAGGAA
This sequence comes from Bacillota bacterium, assembly GCA_023441845.1. GTDB lineage: Bacteria > Bacillota > Clostridia > Acetivibrionales > DSM-2933 > JAEZNF01. The sequence continues at coordinate 410 of JAEZNF010000165.1, forward strand.
GTTATAATCGAGGTGATTAATATGCAAACTTATATAAATGCTTTTATTATCGGAGGATTTATATGTGCCGTAGGGCAGTTGTTGATTGACAAGACAAAACTGACCCCTGCAAGAATTCTGGTTCTATTTGTAACTTCAGGCGCTGTTCTTGCGGCTCTTGGAATATATCAGAAGATTGTCGATATAGGAGGCGCCGGTGCAACAGTACCGCTGACAGGTTTTGGATATACCCTGGCTAAAGGAGTTTTTAGAGATGTCGACCAGTACGGGCTTATTGGAGCTTTTACCGGAGGTATAAAAGCAGCTGCGGCAGGAATAACGGCAGCAGTATTCTTTGGGTATCTCATATCGGTAGCTTTTGCACCGAAAGCAAAAAGATAGTTATTTTGCAATATTGGGAGGAATTAATATGGCAAAACACAAAGTCATTCTGGTTACAGATGGAGACAGGGTCGCCAGAAGTGCGGTAGAGATAGCAACGGCGAATATCGGCGGAAGGTGTATATCGGCTTCGGCAGGTAACCCTACAGTCCTTGACGGAAAGGAAATAATTGAACTTGTTAAAACTGCTCACCACGACCCGGTCGTTGTTATGGTTGATGACAGGGGCGCTAAGGGTATAGGACCCGGTGAGCTGGTTATGGAAAGAATTTTGAAAGAGGATAATATAGATGTTTTGGGTGTTGTAGCTGTATCTTCAAACGGGAAGGACTGCAGGGGGATTAAGGTATCATGCTCTGTTACCAAGGACGGGAAGGTTATAGACGGCGGTGTTGACAAGTATGGAAATAATATAGGAGATAATAACATTTGCGGCGATACGCTAAGTATCCTGCCGAGGTACAAGGACTTAGTGGTTGTAGGCATGGGAGATCCGGGTAAAATGGATTACAACGACGAAATTACAAAAGGCGCACCTATAACAACCAAAGCTCTTCAGGAGATACTTAAGAGAAACAACATGTAAACCGTAAATACTAAAGATATTAAACTTTAATACTTAAAATATTAAGTAGCGAAAAATCGCAATGTCTTAACGCTTTTTGGCTACTTAATAAATTCAACTATAAAGTTTAATATCTATAATAAAGGCTACAAGATGATTTTTGTTTTGTTGCCTTTAAAATTTTCATGCAGGATGTAAAACCATATTATCGGAAGAATAAGGCCGGAGAAGCTTTCTTATATCTTCGATATTGCTCTCTTTATTGAGCCACAGGTCTGTGTCATTATCGCTAAGGATTAGAGGCATTCTGTTGTGAAGTGTTGATACCAAATCATTAGGAGATACTGTTATTATGGAAAAGCAGTCTGTAATAGCCCCTTTAGTATCTGTAAAACTGCTGTATATGCCGCCGAGGGAAAACAATGAGAGGTTTCTAAGGCTTATCGAATGCTTGATTTTTTTGCCGGCGTCCTTTTTCCATTCAAAGAAAGCATCAACAGGTATTATGCACCTTTTCGTATAAAAGGAATTCCTGAATAGAGCCTTTTCTTCAATAGTTTCACCGCGGCTATTGATTATAAGAGTTTTACTGAATGCAGGAGATAACCCCCACTTCATAAGTTTTAGCTCCTTTTTCACACCGTAAGTAACTACCGGAGCGGTATCGGAAGGAAAGATTTCCTTTTTGGCAATGTACCCGTAGTGGTAATGATACATTTCAATGCCGTATTTACTTATTATATCTTCAATATCGCTTGTTATAAGGTATCTGCCGCACATGTAAATTCCCCCCTTATTCCTATATTCTACACCTTATATAAAGCCTGTGTCCAGAATATTAACAAATCATAATTGTGTACAATCAAGTAAAATACTCAATAACCGCATCTGGAAATCTATCTGTTATAAGAGAAGATATATATTCTTTCATGTCCTTTGCTGTTTCCTTTGGATATACATATTTAAACCTTCCGAAAGCTCCCCATTTTAAAGTTCGGTTGCTTTCGTCCATATCAAGCTTTGTATTTGGAAACCTCTCCATAATAAAATTTTTTGCAGTCGGAGTAAACCTGTGCTGTATCAATTCAAATGTGGCAGGCTCTTTTTCAGCTTTAATGCCTATCTTTTGCTTAAGCAGGTCAAAAAGCTCAAGGTATTCGTTTTTCCAGTTCTCATATATCATAATGGGTGCTACGATAAAGCCAACGGGATATCCTGCCGAAGCAATTTTCGAGGCTGCTTCAATACGTTCATCAAAGCTCGCGGTGTTATGCTCGAAATTTTTTATTACATATCTTGAATTGACACTGATTCTGAACCTGGTATGTCCGTTATGCTCTAAATGAAGAAGGGGTTCAACATTGTTGTATTTTGTTACTACCCTGAGTTTTGCATTTTGAAGTAGGCCAAAGAATTCTATTGTCTTAGAAAGGCTTCCTGTAAGGTGTTCGAGCGATAAAGGATCACCAAGACTTGCTACCTCAAATGTAGTTAAAGGCTCGGTCTTACTGATATGCCTTTTTATATTTTCAAAAATATCTTCCAGATTTACAAAAGTCCTTAAATAGGGCTTGAATCCCTGGGTTGTTTGAAGATAACAATATTCGCAGTGACCGGGACAACCTGTAACAAGAGAAAATTCAAAGTCAGCGGAAGGCCTGCACACATCCAATTTAGATTCCCTATTTACTGCTACTACCAGGGTTTATTTGCCGCGTACATATTTTTGAATTTCTGTTGCACCAGGTATTGATTTATAA
>JAEZNF010000231.1 GCA_023441845.1 Bacillota bacterium
ATACAAACCATACAGGAATTTATGCTGCTAAAGTAAAAGGCTTTTTTGCAGAAGAAGGTTTGGATGTCTCTATAATTCAGCCGGGAGAATCTTCTGCCGATCAGCTTGTAGCTGCCAACACCGCACAGTTTGGAATAAGCTACCAGGAAGGTGTCACATTTGCCCGTGCTTCAGGTATACCGATAGTATCACTTGCTGCTGTAATACAGCATAACACATCAGGATTTGGTTCCTTAAAAAGTAAAGGAATAGTATCGCCAAAGGATTTTGAAGGTAAAAAATATGGTGGCTGGGGTTCTGAAGTTGAAGCTGAAATGGTAAAACAAGCTGTCAAAGCCGTAGGAGGAAACCCCGATAAGGTTAAAATCCTTACAACAGGAACAACAGATTTCCTTCAGTCAAGTGAATCAGGACAAATTGATTTTGCATGGATATTTGAGGGATGGGACTATACCAATGCCTTAAATAAGGGAACTGAGATTAACTATATTCCCCTTAGGGAACTTTCCGACGTTTTTGACTACTATACTCCTGTAATAGTAACAAATGAAAACAACATCAAAAACAATCGTGCTCTTGTTGAAAAATTCATGAGAGCGGCTCAAAAAGGCTATCAATTTGCTATTTCAAATCCTGATGCAGCAGCAGAATGCTTGCTTCAATTAGCACCTGAGCTAAATAAAGAGCTTGTAATGAAAAGCCAGAAATATCTTGCTTCAAAATATAAGGATGATGCACCTTATTGGGGCATGCAAAAGAAAGAAGTTTGGGAAAAATATATGAAGTGGCTTTATGAAAACAAATTTATCGATTCTGAAATTGATGTTGAAAAAGCATTTACAAATGACTTTTTGAGGACAGGAAAATAAGGCATGTTGAAAATATAAATTACCGTTTGCAGTGGGTGAAAAATGAACACTAAAATTGAAATTAAAAACTTAAAAAAAACATTTATACGAAATAAAGAAATACTTGAGGTCTTAAAGGATATAAACCTGGTTCTATGCGAAAATCAGTTTGTATCCCTGATAGGCCCAAGCGGCTGTGGTAAAAGTACTATACTTAGAATCTTGGCAGGTTTGGAAGATGATTTTTCCGGAGAGATACTTTTAAATGGCAAAAACACAAGTATTTCTTCCAGCCAATTTTGCTATATGCCTCAAAAGGATCTTCTTATGCCATGGCGAACAGTATACAAAAACATTATCCTACCCCTCGAAATAAATGGTAAACTTGATAGTGCTGAAAGCCTTGGAGTTAGAAACCTGATTAAGGAATTCGGTCTTGAAGGTTTTGAAAACTTTTATCCTTCGGAAATATCTGGCGGAATGAGGCAGCGAGCCGGTTTGCTTCGGACTTTTTTGATGAAAAATGATATAATGCTTCTTGATGAGCCCTTTGGAGCCCTGGATGAAATTACTCGTATGAACATGCAGGAATGGCTTCTAAAGGTCTTAAGCGAGTATAAAAAAAGTGTGCTCTTTATAACACACGACATTGAAGAGGCAATTTTTCTGTCAGATAGAGTTTATGTTCTTTCTGATAGACCTGCCTCTACTATAAAAACTGTAGATATAGAATTTTCAAGACCAAGAACAAGAGAAATGCTTTTATCTAATGAATTTCTCAAATACAAGGACATCATATTGAAATCACTATTTTAGATAATGTAATAACAGAACTTAGCCTGAAAACACCTTCATAATGAATTACTCATACTGCAATTTATAGAAATGAAAAAACTACTTTCGATAGAAGGTAGTTTTTTAAAGTGGAAATTAATATCCTATTTTTCAGAGCTCTATCAAGCGCCTAAAAGTAGTCTGGAGGATCGAACAATAAGAAATAAGACTACCCTACCCGTATTATTGCAAAACTTCGTGCTCATAAATTATAGGACAATGAAGTATAAAATCCATAAATGCAGATGACTATGAACTAATTCAAAAAAATATTTTGAACAAATTCAAATATGCCGTACACTTATATATATGAAAGGTGCACCTTTTAAAGGAGGGAGACAAAGGAATGATTGACCCGGAAATTATAAAACGCTGCCAGCAGGATGACCAGGCTGCTTACGACGAATTGTACCAGGTTGCCGGTAAAAAGGCTTTATGGACAGTTTATCTGCTGGCGGGAAAAATGAATATAGCAGAAGATATTGTTCAGGAAGCTTTCTTCCAATGTTTCCGTAGTATAAAAAAATTGCAGAAGCCGGAACTGTTCCCGGTGTGGTTTAACAGTATACTTTTGAGGACTTGCTGGTATATGGTGTCAAAGGAAAGGAAAAGACCGGCGGTAAGCTTTGAAGCAGAAAACCTGTCTGATTTGAAGAGCGATGAGAATGTCCTTGAAAAGGTTGAATCGGATCATATAAGCAGTGTTATACGGGAAGCTGTCAACCGTCTCAAGCCTTCAATGCGTTCAACCGTTGTATTGTACTATTACAATGATTTGACTATCAGGGAGATTGCTCAGGTTATGGGCTGCTTCCAGGGCACGGTGAAATCCAGGCTGCATTATGCAAAAAAGGTACTTGAAAAAGAACTGAAAAAGGAATTTTCTGATGAACATATCCGTATGTCCGGTTATACCGGCTGCACCGGAAAGGAGTGTACAGCTAATGAATAACGGCAAAGAGTTTGATTATTTGATTAAAAAAGCTCTATCGGAAGGTGAAAACATGATCGAATTAGATCCGTGTCTGGCATCTGAGGTGAAGAGAAGACTGATTTCACAGAAAGGAAGGAATAAAATAGATATGAACAGAATAAAAAACATTCCCGGAACACGCTTTGGGAAAGCTGCGGCGGTATGCTGCTCTATGGTTCTTGTACTGGCGCTTTCGTTTACATTTATTCAGCCTGTAAGAGCTATTGGCGAAAAAGGTGTAGGAAAAATAAGTGTTATGGTCTATGATTTCATGAAAGGTAAGGATGGAAAGAGCATAATAATTAAGGTTCCTTACGAGGAGACCAAAAAGAAAGGCAATAACACATATAATGGAATCGAAAAAGCTATAGGAAAGGATCTTTTGTCAAAGATACCGAAAAATCTGGCTGGAGATTATATGTTCGATCATCAGGCACTTGGATGCTATGATAACAAATCTGACTCAATGATAGCCGTATCTGCTAAAGATGGTATGCCGAAAGAATTAAAGGATAAGTTCAATGAGACAGTGACTACGTTTTATAGCAAGGAGAAATCACAGATTGTTCTTGATTTATCCTATGCGGACTATCCTTTTTGTTTGAACTCCAGACATGAAGTTATTGAAGGAGATAATGTAAAGAGTCTTTCCATCGGGGATATAGCAGCAACATATGCAGAATACCCTGGAGTAAGATATCCCATAAAGGAGGTTGGCGGTCCGGGCGGCGGATATGAAGACAGGACACAAAAACCTGCCATCACTGTTCTGCATACAATAAAGTGGAAACAGAACGGGGCATATTATACAGTGTATGATTTCAACGGAGATCTGTCGCAGGAAGAACTAAAGGCTGCCGCGGCAACAGTAATTGAGAAGATGAAGTAGCATATGAAACGGGTGTGAACTTGGTGTTTACACCCGTTTTAAATTTCATGAGATTGCATTTAAGTGGGTGTTCGTGAGCATGAAGACTATATGAATAATTACTTTATCAGCCATTACGGAGCAATTAAGGATATTGACTTCACACCAATCTTTGAGGAAATCCTTGTAAACGAAGGCTATTTGAGTATTTAAAATTTAAAATAATTAGTGTGGTATCAGTTGGTTTTGTTTTCTTCTGGTCGGCCTATGTAAGAAAAAGCTCAACACCTGCTGTATAGCAAAATGTTGAGCCTTTTGGCTAATGTCTAAGACTTCCTAAATATACTAAGTAAGAAGCCGCTTTTGATTCTAATACATACCTTACTAAAGAATCGACTTTTATTTACGGTGTATATTCCTCAACCGTGCAGCATACTCCCGCGTCATTATTTCCGCCGATTGCATATATTTTATTATTTACGGCAGCTGATGAAAGGTAGTTTCTTCCGGCTATCATAACGGCTTTTGAAGTCCATGTGTTAGTAGCCGGATTATATTCCTCGACTCTATCCGAGCATGGTGTACTGTCGCCGGAGTTCCCGCCCATAACAAAGATTCTGCCGTTTACTACGGAGCAGGTCAGCCCGTATCTGGCTGTGGGAATATTGTCCTTTTGTGTCCATGTATTAGCTACAGGGTCGTAGGCCTCAACACTGTTAAGCCGGTTGTTATTTCCGTCCTTACCTCCTATGGCATATATAATACCATCTACTACCGCAGTGGTAAAGTCTGTTCTTGCAGTAGTCATAGCGGCTTTGGCAGTCCATGTGTTTGCAGCCGGGTCGTATTCCGCAACAGTACCGACAACTCCACCACCGGATACACCGCCTATTGCATATAGCTTTCCGTTTGCCGCTGCAAGACTCAAACCGTATCTTGTAGACGACATGCTGGCCTTCGTGGTCCATGTATCAGATGATGGGTCATATTCTTCAAGAGAAGCCAGGTTGCCTCCATTAGCAACTCCGCCTGCTACATATATTTTATCGTTTAAGGCAGCAGCTCCCATGAGTCTTTTTGGATTTCCTCCTGTCTTTATGGCCCATGTATCCGTTGCCGGGGTGTATTCCTGTAAATTGTTTGTAGCAGTTCCGCCGCCGTTGTCCCCTTGCATAGTGTAAATCTTATTGTTGTATGTAACTGAAACGTTGCTTGATCTGGCATAAATGGCTCCGGTTTTAGATACCCAGCTTCCGGAGGTTATTTCAGGAGTAAACTCTTCAACGGTATTTGAAACTATTTCGGTAGTTGATGAAGGATCTTCATAGCTTTGTCCTCCGATAACATAAATTCTATTATTTACTGCTGCCGATGAAGCGTTGGCTCTTCCGGTACGCATAGCAGCTTTAATTGTCCATTCTCCGGTAGCGGGATCAAACTCTTCAACACTATTTAAATACTGACCGCTATCGGCACGTCCACCCATAGCATAGATTTTCCCATTGATGGTGGAACATGTTAGGAAGGATCTCGCAGTCGGCATATCGGCTTTTACTGTCCATGTATTTGTGTCAGTGTCATATTCCATTACCGTATTTGAGGGTTGGTCAGAGCTGTCTATACCGCCAATAACATATATCTTGTTGTTTACAGCAGCAATTCCCATGCTGTATATTCCTTGAGGCATTGACGCTTTGGATACCCATGTATTGCTGACAGGATTATATTCCTCAACAGTAGACACGATAGTGCCGTAGCTGTTTCCGCCAATTGCATACAGTTTTCCGTTAACGGCTACTACGCCTAAACCTAATTTTGGAGAAGCTATACTGGCTTTTTGAGTCCATGTATTGTTGTCAGGATCATATTCCTCCATAGTATTTTTTCCGTATCCGGCAACAGCATAAATTTTTCCATTAAGAGCAGCAGCTCCAAAGTATGTTCTGGAAGAATTCATACTGGCTTTTGAAACCCATGTGTTTGTTGAAGGATCGTATTCCTGAAGTGTGGATGTGCCATATTGATCGGTTCTTCCTACACCTCCGATTGCATAAATCTTGCCGTTGCTTTCTACTGAAGCAAGGCCCCTTCTTGCATATATGAGATCTGCCTTTGGTGCCCAACTGCCTGAATATGAACCGGGATTATACTCTTCGACAGTACTGCATATTTGAACGCCTGACTGAGGAGAACCGGCATTTCCGCCGATGGCATATATCTTGTTGTATGCTGCAGCCGATGAAAGATAGTTTCTTCCGGTTGGCATAGACTCTTTCACGAACCAAGTGTCTGTGGAAGGATCATACTCCTCAACTTTTCCCGAGTATGTTACATTGTTTTCATTTCCGCCAATTGCATAAATTTTGCCGTTTACTACAGAGCATGTTAATGCCCATCTTGCAGTCGGCATATTTGCTTTTGTTTTCCAGGTATCTGTTACGGGATCATACTCCTCAACTGTATTTAGCCTATTGTATGAACTGTCCCTTCCGCCTATTACATAAATCTTATTATTAACAACTGCAGTGCCGAAACCTCTTCTTGCAGACGGCATATTGTTTTTCGCGGTCCATGTGTTTGTATCCGGATTATATTCTTCTACCGAACTAATAGCGTTTCCACTTGATTTACCGCCTATTGCATATATTTTCCCGTTTACAGCAGCAGCGCCAAATTCGGATCTTATTGTATTCATAGCAGCCCTTGAAGTCCACGAATTTGTAGCGGGATTGTATTCCTCCATACTTCTTAAATAAGACTCATCCAGACTATCCGGTAAAGAACCGTTAGCTCCACCCAAGGCGTATATCTTATCATTTAATACAACTGCAGCCAATCCTTCTCTACCCTGGGCCATATTGGCTTTTGCGGACCAACTGTTGGTTGTGGGATCATACACTTGCAATGTATTGGAAAATTGTATAGAATTATAACCACCAATATTTACTGTACGTTTTCCTCCAACAGTATAAATTTTATTGTTATAAGCTACTGAGGCATTATTTGATCCTATGTTTGCACCGGTTTTTTCCTGCCAGCTTCCCTGAATACAGTTTAAAGCCTTATAGACATTTAACCTGCGGCCGTTATTGACCGTGTTCTTTAAACCCGGTATAATGTCTGCGCCACAGAGTATGGCATCCTTAAGCTGCATTGTGTTTAATGAACGGTTAGCTCCCAAAAGCAGGGCCGCTGTCCCGGATACATGCGGCGTAGCCATTGACGTTCCGCTTTTTTGAGAATAACTGTTTCCCGGGATACAGCTTAATATATTAAAACCCGGTGCGGCAATGTCAACCGAATCCGTACCGTAATTGGAAAACGAACACAGTTCATCACTGCTGTTTGTTGCTGCAACTGATATTATGTTTTCGCAGTCATAGCTTGCAGGATAAGTTTTAAATGTATCGTTATCATTAGTTTCGTTACCGGCTGCAAAGACAAATAATCCTCCGGCAGCTATAGCATCTTTCAAAGCCTGACTATATTCAGGAATTCCCCAACTGTTGCTGGTGATTTTAAAGCCCATGGCATTTGCATAATTTACTGCTTTTAGGGCACTTGCAATACTACCTCCGTTATTGCTGCTTAAAAACTTTATGGGTACTATTTTTACATTCCAGTTAATTCCTGCCACGCCTTGGCTGTTATTGCCGGTTGCAGCAATAACTCCTGCGCAATGAGTACCGTGTCCATGGTCATCCATTGGATCATTATCACCATTAAAAAAATCCCATCCTCTAACATCATCGACCAAACCATTGCCGTCGTCGTCTATACCGTTGTATGTTTCATTTGGGTTTATCCAAATATTATTACAAAGATCCGGATGGTTATAATCAACACCTGTGTCAAGAACGGCTATAACAACTGTTGAACTTCCTGTCGTTTTGTCCCATGCTTTGTGTGCAGAAATTTTTTGCATCCCGTATTGTAAATTGTAACTGGGATCATTCGGTTCAGTATCGGTAGCTTTTACTATGTAGTTTGGTTCTGCATAAGATACTAACGGGAGTTTGTTCAGTTTTTTAACAGCACTGTGTACTCCTTTTTTTGTTTTATCTTTTATATTCAATAGTAAAAATTTCTTTTCATTAACTGCGGTTTTATTATCAGTTGTATTTTGGTTTATACCTTTGATGGGCTTTTTAGCGGTAGTCAGCTTTTCAACCGATTCTATACCTACCTTGTCAAAACCTAGGGATTTTATTTCACTTTGACTTAGAAAGTTTTTGTTTGAAGAATACTCATATTCATCATCAAGTGATACAATAACATTTCCGGGAACAAACTCATCTGTTTGCTCCTTGTTAATACCGCCAG
>JAEZNF010000256.1 GCA_023441845.1 Bacillota bacterium
CTGTTTAGCCTTGCAGGTGTGCCTGTTTTAAAGCGCAAAAGTTCAATCCCCATTTCCAGCAGACTGTCTGAAAGCTTGTTTGCTGGAAATAATCCATCGGGACCGCCACTGTAGCTAACATCTCCAATTATTATCCTGCCCTTTAGATATGTCCCCGTGGTCAAAATAACCGCTTTGCACTTATAAATAGCTCCTGTATGAGTCTTTACACCTACAATTCTTTTTTTGCCTTCGTCTGTATTAAAAGATATGACCTCTATAATCTCCGACTGCTTTATATCAAGGTTTTCCTGAAGCTCCATTGTGTGCTTCATCTCAATCTGATAACTTCTTCTATCGACCTGTGCACGCAATGAGAATACCGCAGGGCCTTTCGCTGAATTCAAAATTTTCGACTGTATAAAGGTCTTATCTGTGTTTTTTCCCATCTCACCGCCTAAAGCATCTATTTCTCTTACAAGGTGCCCCTTCGCGGTTCCCCCTATACTGGGATTACACGGCATATTTGCTATACTATCCAGGTTAATGGCAAAAACAGCTGTGCTGCATCCCAGCCTTGCTGCGGCCAATGCTGCCTCACATCCTGCATGCCCTGCTCCTACAACAATAACATCATATTCACCTGCTTGATAATCCATTTTAATATCCCTTCCAAACGTTAAACTTTTTTTATTTTCCGATACAAAATCTGCTGAATATCTGGTGAAGAACATCATCCGCTGTAGATTCCCCGGTTATCTGCCCCAAATACTCGGCCGCGTCCTTTATATCTATTGTGATACAGTCTAAAGGCATACCGTTCTCATAAGACAAAACGGCTGCATCAATACTTCTTACCGCTGTCTCAATAAGACTTTTGTGCCTCACATTGGTAACCAGGATCTCATCATTATAACTTACCTCTCCCTTATTAAAGAGTGCTCTGATTTCATCCTCCAGTTGTCCAACTCCAATGCCTCCTATTAAAGACATTTTTATTATTCTATTTCCTTCGAACACGTCCTCTATTTTTTTAATATTTTCTTTCTTATTATCAACATCTATTTTATTTATAAGTACAAGAATCTTCTTTTCCTTAACGGTATTGTATATTTCAATGTCTTCTTCAGTAAGACCGTAAGAGGCATCAATCATCATTATAACAAGGTCTGCCGAAGTAACGGCTTTCTTTGCCCTCTCCACACCTATTCTCTCGACAACATCCTCTGTTTCCCTTATTCCTGCAGTATCAATGAGTCTTACAGGAATACCCCCCATATTAACATATTCTTCTATAATATCACGTGTTGTACCCGGAATATCAGTCACTATTGCCTTATTTTTTCCTGTCAGCTCATTTAATAATGAAGATTTTCCTACATTCGGTTTACCCACAATGACAACATTAACGCCTTCCCTTAAAATTCTTCCTTTTTCGAAATTTTTTAAAGTTAACCTGAGCTTGTCCTTTATTATATTTAAATCATCATATACCTGTTTTCCTGTTATTTCCTCAATGTCATGTTCAGGATAATCTACAGTAACCTCTATATGTGCTATCAGACCTATTAATTTTTCCCTTATTTCCTTAAGGTTTTTTGAAAGTCTTCCTTCCAATTGATCCAGTGCCGCTTTTGAGCCCTGCTCGGTTTTTGAATTAATAAGGTCTATTACCGCCTCGGCCTGCGGCAAATCTATCCTGCCGTTTAGAAAGGCAAGCTTTGTAAACTCTCCGGCTTCTGCAAGTCTTGCACCTTCCTTCAAAACCAGCTCAAGTATCTTTCTTAAAATTATTATCCCACCATGGCAGTTGATCTCAACAATGTCTTCCCTCGTATATGTACGGGGCTTTTTCATCTTTGATATCATTACCTCATCTATTGTATCTCCGGTTTCCGGATTAATTATTTTTCCATAATTTAATGTGTGTGATTTTAATTTGTCAAATTCTTTATTGCCCTTAAAAATTTTTGAAGCAATTTCAAAGGCCTTATCACCACTGATCCTTACGATCCCTATACCACCTGTTCCCTGTGGTGTCGATATTGCAGTAATAGTATCATTATAAAACATTCATATCTCCTTAATTAAAGGCCCAAGAGCAATTAACCTCTTGAGCCTCACAAATAATCTATTTGAACCTAATATAAAAATTATTTTAATGTTATTACGACTTTTCTATTTGGCTCATCGCCTATACTATAAGTATCTACATATCTGTTATTCTGAAGAGTGGAATGTATCACTCTTCTTTCATATGGATTCATGGGCTCAAGTGTAACATTCTTTTTGTACTTAACAACCTTTTCCGCCAGTCTGTTTGCAAGATTTATAAGAGTTTCTTCTCTTTTCATCCTGTAATTCTCTATGTCAACTATAACTCTTTTATAATCCTCGCTATCCTTGTTAGCAACCAAACTTGACAAATATTGCAATGAATCCAGTGTTTCTCCCCTTCTGCCTATGAGAACTCCCATATCTTTGCCTTTTATATCCATAGATATCGTGCTTTCATCCTCATTCAACTCTACCTCTGCACTTACATTCATTTTACCGAAAACATCGAGCAAGAATTTTCTAGCTTTTTCCCCTTTTGACTCTCTCAAAGTAACCCTTACCTTGGCCATTTTATTTCCTATTAAACCGAAAATTCCTTTATTTCCTTCATCGATAACTTCTACATCCACGTTGCTCTCATCTGTATTCAATTCGTCTAAAGCCAACATAACTGCTTCTTGCACAGATCTAGCCGTTTTTTCCACACTATATGCCATTTTAATTTACCTTAACCTCCTTCTTATTTAGGATTATCTTATTAATAAATAATTGCTGGAATATCATGAATATATTACCTGTTATCCAATAAACCCCCATACCGGCCGGAAAGTTAAAAGAGAATATCAATGTCATAACCGGTGCTATGAAAAGCATAGACTTGGTCATAGGATTTTCTGCATTCTGGCTGGTTTTAGGAGTGGACATCTTAGATGAAATATATGTCGTGACTACTGCTATAAGAGGTATCAACAGCAAAACAAAATAGCTTGAAAAATCTTTAAAGGCCATGTTCGGTATTTGCCCTAAATTGATACCCAGAAAATTGAAACCATCTTTCATCTGACTTACAGCTGTTGTCAAATCACCTGATAAAATATTCCCGACTTTCTCAATATCGAACTTATTTATTATATCTATTTCAGGATAACCACCATTGCTTTTTACAGATACATTCAATGCTTTTTCCAAAGGAGCTATCTTATCTTTCAAATCAAGCATATAGGTAAGAGGTTTTGATATAACCTGCCATAAGCCAATCAAAATTGGAAACTGTATCAGAAGTGGAAGACATCCTGCAGCCGGATTTACGTTTTGCTCCTTATAGATATTCATCATTTCTACATTTAACTTTTCTTTATCATTACCATAGCGTTTTTTTATTTCTTCAATTTTGGGGCTAAGTGCCTGCATTGCAGCCATGGATTTATATTGCTTAATCATTAAAGGCAAAAGAATTACCCTTATAATAATTGTAAAAATAATTATAGCAACACCATACGACTTAAAAGCTAAATTATTATATATGAAATATAATAAATCCCCCATGGGTTTTGTAATAATGTCCAACATTTTGTAATATTACTCCTATCCTACTTGACCGGGTCATAACCTCCCGGATGAAATGGATGACATTTAAGTATTCTCCTTACAGACAATAATCCTCCTTTAAAAGCACCGTATTTATTAATCGATTCTACTGCATATTGCGAACATGTAGGGTAGAACCTGCAGCTAGGCTTTTTTAAAGGAGATATAAACTTTTGATATAAACATATCATCAATATTAAGAGTTTTTTAAACAATCCCATTTCTCCTGGTCAAATATATTAAGTTTTTTTAGAAGAAATTTCATTTCTTTTTTAATACTAATAAAATCCGGCATTTCCTCAGTATTTCTTGATACAAAAATCATATCATAACCATATTTAATGAAATCCTCAAAAAGCCGGTAATTTTCTTTAATCAATCTACGCAGCCTGTTCCTTCTGACACTCTTTCCGAATTTCTTACTCACGGTTATGCCTAATCTGTTTAAAGAGGATCTATTCGGAAGCGCATACATGGTAATATACTTACCAACATAGAATTTACCCTTTTTGTAAGTTCTTAAAAACTCATAATTTTTTGTTAAAGGAACAGTTTTATTCATATTCTGATGCAATACCTCATATAAAGTAAAAATAATATTTTAAAAAAACCTTTAATCATTTAATATATATAATCTTATCCATTTTTACTAATATATATTACGAAAAGAATAAAGGTTTTCGAAATATTAAACAAAAAGACCACAGGTTTGCGGTCTTAAGC
>JAEZNF010000318.1 GCA_023441845.1 Bacillota bacterium
ATACAATATATACTGGAAGACTCAAATGTTAAATTAATTATATGCAATGATGAAACACAAAATAAACTATCTCATGAAAACATAAGTTTGGTTAATATGGCAGATATTAATCAGTTGTCTCAAAATACAAATAATGTATTGTTGTCTTCCAAACCGGAGGATATGGTGTATGTTATTTATACGTCAGGTTCAACCGGTAAACCAAAAGGAGTAAT
Source organism: Bacillota bacterium (assembly GCA_023441845.1). Classification (GTDB taxonomy): domain Bacteria; phylum Bacillota; class Clostridia; order Acetivibrionales; family DSM-2933; genus JAEZNF01. The sequence goes on from JAEZNF010000318.1 coordinate 216, forward strand.
GATCGAACAAAAAGGGCTTGTAAATTATATTTATTGGGCTAAGAACTTTTATCTGGGGAATGAACAGATTGATTTCCCTCTATATTCTTCTTTGTCATTTGATTTAACCGTAACGTCAATATTTACTCCATTGATTTCGGGGAATAAAATTATTGTTTATAATACCAAAGATTTAAACTATAATTTGTTGGAGCCAATCTTAAACGAAGATAAAATTGGAATTATTAAGTTGACTCCGACGCATTTAAGACTGTTAAATTCAATGAGATTTAATAACAAGAATTTGAAAAAATTCATTGTAGGCGGGGAAGACTTAAAAACAGAGACTGCTCGAACGGTAGCGAGTAAGTTTGAACACCCTGTACAAATTTTTAATGAGTATGGACCAACTGAAACAGTTGTCGGCTGTAGCATACATGAATTTAATTCTGAAGATAACGGCAGGTCTTCTGTGTTGATAGGAAAACCTGTATCAAATGCTTCCATATATATAATGGATAAGTGTAACCGGATTGTTCCAATTGGTGTTTCCGGAGAATTGTGTATCGGTGGAGACGGTGTTGCACGGGGATATTTAAATAACGAAGAATTAACCAATCAGAAATTTATTGAAAATCCTTATAAGCCCGGAGAAAGAATTTATAAATCGGGTGATGCTGCACGATGGCTTCCGGACGGTAATCTGGAGTTTTTTGGACGAATGGATGATCAGGTGAAAATTAGGGGATATCGAATAGAATTGGGAGAAATTGAGAAGGTTTTATTAAGCAATGAAAACATTAAGGAAGCAGTCGTAATTGCTAAAGAGATTAATAATGACAAAGAACTCATAGCCTATCTGGTGGTAAACGGTAATATAACTGCGGATGATTTAAGGGAGTATATCGGAAAGGTTCTTCCGGATTTTATGGTACCTTCTTACTTTGTTCAATTGCAGAATATTCCATTATCTCCTAATGGAAAAGTGGATAAAAAAGCACTTCCTGATCCTGATGCCCAATATTTAGATTCAGGGGTTGAGTACGTTTCACAACAGAACGAAGCTGAAGAGAAGCTTATAGAAATATGGAAAGAAATATTAGGAAGAAAAAATATAGGTGTTTTGGAAAACTTCTTTTCAATCGGAGGGCACTCACTAAAAGTAACTGAATTGGTGGCACGGGTTCAACAGACTTTTAATTTAACACTATCTTTTGATACTGTGTTTAATAATCCCACCATTAGAGGAATTGCCGAATACATTAATGATAATCTGGGCGAAAATGAAAGTGACCTTAAGAAAATTACGCCTGTGAAACAACAGGAGTATTATCCTATAACCTATGAACAAAGAGGCATATATTTGGCGAGTCAATTAATTAAATTATTTAACACTCCCTTTGTAGTAAAAATTGAAGGGGATTTAGATATTGACAGGCTGGAGCATTCTTTTAAGAAATTAATCGAAAGACATGAAAGTCTAAGAACTTCATTCCATGTTGTCAATGGAGAAGTCGTTCAAAAGATACACGAGTCAGTTGAATTTAAGTTAATTTATTTGGAAGGTAATGAAAGTGAGATAGAAAACATAGCTAAGAATTTTATTTCACCATTCAGTTTGGCAGAAGCTCCGTTAATCAAAGTTGGAATAATGAAGCTTAATAGCAATAAGCATGTATTGATGTGCGATCTTCATCATATTATTGCCGATCCGGTATCAAATCAAATCTTGAGGGATGATTTGATTAAAATCTATCAAAATAAAGATTTGCCGGAACTTACAATCCAATATAAAGATTATGCTGTATGGCACAATTATCAAGTTGATAATGTTTTAAAAAGTGAAGCGGAATATTGGCAAAAACTATATGTTAATAATATGCCTGATTTTAATATTCCCACTGATTTTCCAAGACCCAGCAGAATAGACGTTGAAGGCGAACTGGTTAAGTTTAAAATCGGGAAAGAACTTTCTTTTAAGTTAAAAGAGATAGCTATTCGAAACGATGCTACATTATTCATGGTTTTATTATCGATTTATACCTTATCGATGGCAAAGTATACCATGGGAAGGGATATAGTTGTCGGTACTGCCGGTCCTAGCCGTTCAAATCCGGAATTGGAGAATATCGTAGGGTTATTTGTAAATCCCCTTCCATTACGGTTTAAGGTTGACGGAAATGCTTCTTTTAAGAATTTTCTAATCCACTGTAAAGAACATATTCTTAATTCTTTTAAAAATGCTCAATATCCGTTTGATAAAATTAATCAAACCTTGATTAACGGTTCCGATTATAAAAACCCTTTAATCAAAACGGTCTTTAACTTTGACCTTTTTGATCGCGGTTCAGAGTTTTTATGCGGGAACAGTAAAATAACTCCGGTAGAGTTGAACTACACAATAGCTCATAAAGATTTACTGTTAGTTGGAAGCGACTCGGACGATGAACTTAATTTCAATTTTGTATATAGTAAAAAGTTATTTAAAAAATCAACAATAGATAAACTTATCACATATTATCTGGATATTGTCGGTGATATTTGTCAAAACCCGGATATAATGATTGATGATCTTATATCCCAAATTAGTGATGATAATGATAAAAATGAGGGCTTATCAATTGAATTTAGCTTTTAAACATTAAAGTAAATTACATAAAATAATTTTAAATAGGGGGATAAAATGGTTAATACTAAACAATTTTGTATTAAGTTGGTTCATTGTGGAAATAAAAACCTGGCAAATAAAAATGATGCAGCACAAAAAAACGTATTTTTTATGCCAATGGGTTATTTTGCATTAGCTAACATTCTGAAAGAAAATCAATATGATGCAGAGATTATTCATTCAGATTTTATAAGTAACGATGAATTTTTGGATATGATTAAAAACACTTCGATTGATGCAGTCGGGTTTGATTGTTTTTGGGTTAATCAAAGTCTTTCGGTCATCGAAACAGCCGGATTGATAAAAAAGGTCCGCCCCGACATATTTGTTTTCCTGGGCGGTTATACTGCCAGTTTATTTGCTAAAGACATATTGGAAAATCATCCGCAGGTTGATGCAATTATACGTGGAGATGGAGAGGTACCTTTAATTGAGCTTTGCAATAGACTAAAGGATTCTAAAACCGGAGGAGAAGAGAAAAAGACAGACTTATCGGGAATCAGCAATTTAGTATGGCGTGATATTGACGGTAATATAAAAGAAAATGATTTCTCTTATTTATGTACCGAAGAAATAATAAATAAATTGGATTTTGCAGCTGTTGATCTTTTAAGAGGATTTGAGTTCTATAAAACGTTGTCCAAATTCTGGACCCGCTTTTCCCCGGTAAACAGGTCTAATATGTTTTTACTGGAAATCGGACGAGGCTGCCAACATGCCTGTCTGTTTTGCGGCGGTAATTGTGAAGCCCAAAGTATTATGAACAATCGAAAGAAAATAGTTGTTAGAAGTATTGATTCGGTAATTGAGACAATTAAAAAAGCAAAATCATTTGGATACGATACGTTTTATACCTGTTTTGAATTTCAGGATAGCGATCAATGGTTCTGCTCATTATTTAAAAGAATAAAGCAAGAAAACTTAAGTATTAATTTTGTTTATGGAAGCTGGGGATTACCATCTAAAGAATTAATTGATGCAATGGCGGAAAGCTGTCAATATGTTGTTTATGAAATCTCCCCCGAGACGTCAAACGAAAATCTTCGGAAAAAGAACAAGGATATACGACTGTTTTATACCAATGATGAATTAGAGGAACGTCTAGGATATATTAATACCAAACCTAATTTCAAAGTACAACTGTATTATGGATATTATCTGGTTGATGACTCGGAACAAACAATATGTGAGAGTATTGATTACATTTTAAATCTTGTATTAAAATATCCAACTCTCTTAGAAGTAGAGTACTCAAATTTTTCAACGGATCCATATTCTTTGCTATATATATATCCGGAAAAATATGATATCCAAATTAATGTAAGGAGTTTTAATGATTATTTGGACAGCATCAGACAAAATTATGTTGACAAAAAAGATTTGACTGCGGATATGCGGCTTTATAGTCCCAGAAATATTACATCTGACATACACTTTAGAATTGAAAGAAGAATAAAGTTGTTAAATTATTTATTTTCAATATATAATAAAACAATTTCCGGTATTTTTGCGAGGATAAATAGAATCGATATTGTATCTAAAATCCTTGATGACACTAATTTGCAACTTGTGGATGGGGTTTCATTTGATTCAAATCAAGTGAAAAACAAAATTATATTGATGTGTAAGGAAAAAGGATTAATTGATAACGAGTTACTCGCAATCATCGAATCAGAATATAAAAACAGTATGACAAGAAAAGTTGTCAAACCTGTCCCTAAAATATGCTTGTTTTAATAAAAAATCTAAAAGGAGAATGTCTATGAAAATGAACGAACAAAAAGGAAAAAATGTAGAAAACAATGAATATTGGGTAAATAAACTCTCAGATAAGACTATTGAAGTGAATTTACCGATAGATTATAAAAGAACCGGTAAATATGTAATGGGAAACTACTCTCTAAATTTACCGGAGCATGATGCTTCTAAATTATTGGAAGTATGTAATTACAACCAATTATCGCTTTCGGTATTTTTGTTAACCTGCATAAATATAAGTATAAATAAATTGACAGGCGAGAAAGATATCATTATTGCTTCTCCGGTTCCTAAGGAAATTAAACCGGATTCAGATTGTCTTGTACCTATAAATAGCCATGTGGATTCACAACTTTCTTTTAAGGAACTTTTATTTAACGTAAGACAAACCGTTACGGAAGCATATCAAAATTGTGAAGTGGATTTTGAAAGTATAAAAAGTACTATTAATGTAAATAGCGACTTTAGTTTTACTAGAATGGCATTAATAAATCAGAATATTTCAAGAGATTTCTGTATTGAAAATATTCAAAAGGAAGCAAAGAATGACCTGCTGATATATGTCGCTACTGAAAATCATAACGTTAAATTAGATGCCGTTTATAATGCTGATTTATTTAAAGAAAGTACAATTGTAAAAATACTTGATTGCATTTTGAAAGTATTTAATCAAGTTATTTCAGATGTCAACATTCCAATCCTGAACATAGAAATAATATCCGAACATGATAAAGAATTAATATTGGAAAACTATAACAATACCTCTACAAAATATGATCAAGACAAGCCGGTACATGTTTTATTTGAAGAACAGGTAAGTGAAAATCCGGATAAAGTAGCGGTTAGTTGTATTGTAGATATTCAAAGTATTTTGGATGACCTTAAAAAAGATGAAACCAGTCAGAGTATATTAAATGAATATAATAAATGCGTATTTCAAAAAAATAAGTATATTTTTGAGAAAAGAATTGAATTTCGAAACAATCCTACCGGTTTAAGTGAAGATATTGAAGCGTTTATGATTAAAACTCACCATTACAGGGACTCGATTGTAAACAAAAACGTTCTTGTATTGTTAAAATTACTTAACGGAAGAAATAACCTGGAAACCGTATATAATTATATTTGCGACCAGAAACTGGAGTTTGTTATATATTCATTAGTTCCTGATAGCCCTATAGAGATACTTTATTCCTTTGAAAACGATGGTCAGGAATCAATAATCGTAGATAATTTTAATTCGTTTGTTGGATTAATAAAGAGAATGTATCGGAATAATCTGGTTGAAATAAAAGGGAAATATACAGGAGAATCAAAACTCTTGAATGTTGAATTAAATCAATTTGACACTAATCCCTTTATCCCTCAGAAACACCAAATACAAAATATTTTTCAACCAAGGACCGACTTGCAAAAAGCAGATGTATTATTATTTGGAGATACATTGGGAACAGCAACGGTAGGTCTTTTATACATTGCTTCTTACTTGATGAGAAATGGGATAAAAGCTTATTGTCAGTTTCAAGATTTTAATGCCCAACCTAAAATATTTAGGAAAAACATTTACAATTTATTAGACAAAATTCAACCTAAATATGTTGGTGTAAGTATGAAGTGGTTTCCCAACATGCAAAGAGCATTAGAAATTTGTAAAGTAATCAAGGAATATTCCGTAGATATCAAAGTGATTATTGGTGGCAATTCCGGTTCTTATTATGCGCAGGATGTCATTAAAGATGAAAATGTCGATTATGTAGTACGAGGGGATGGGGAATTACCTTTTCTAAAAATATGTCAAAATGAAAAACTTGAAGATATTCCAAACCTTGTTTATAAAAAGGACAACCAAATATTTGAGAATCCCTGGTCATATGTTCAAAACGAGACTAATTCTTCTGATATTTACCTTTCACATTTGGATGATATTTTGATTTCCAAGGTATCTCCGTTTTTAAGTTTCTTTTTTGTATACCTTTATAAAGGCTGCCTGGTTAATTGCTTTTATTGTGCGGGATCTAAAGATGGATTACAAAAAACATTTAACAGGCCTAAACTCTTTTGGAGAGGAATTGAACAAGTACGTAATGATATAATTCAAGTTAAAGAATATACTTCTACATTTATGTTCGACTTCGAGGATGATAATGAGAGCCTGCTTGAATATTGCCATAAAATTTGGGATGGTATCGACCTGAAGGATCATTTTCTGAGCTTTACCAATCTTTATGCACCCTCACCAGAATTAATAGAATATATTAACAAAACTTTTAAATTTGTTTACTGGACCTTTGACATGTGCAGTCTTTCCGAAAGACATAGAAAGGAACTGGAGGCCTTAAAAGTTACAAAACCGCAACCGACAGATCAAGAAATATTTGATACATTTGATGAATTTGATAAATATGAAAACAATGAAGCGAGGTTTAACCTTATAGCAGGATTACCGAAGTTTACTACGGAAGATATTGTGGAAAGTGAAAGAATGATTGATGTCTTGATTCACAAATACAATTGTTTGGCCGAATTGCATTGGGGAAGATTGCATGCTCAGCCGGGAGCGGCATTGACTGACGATGCGCCCATATATGATATGAAATCGTATGCTACAAAATACGAAGATTTTATACGTTTCAGCGAGCTGAATTTAAAAGAAGAAATATATCCGTGTATGGCTACCTATAAATATCCGTATATCTTTTTTAATGATAATTCGATGAATGCGCAAGTTAGCAAGCATTATGTTAGAGCAAATGAAATGGTATCAAAACATCAATTAAATGAAAGAAAACTGTATACAACGGAATTTTTTACATATGCTGATTTGAACAAGATGTCAAATCAACTAGCTCGTGAGCTGAGAAAAAACGGTATTAAAAAAGACGAAACTGTAGGTTTGATTTTAAACCGGTCAATTGAAATGATTGTTGGTATTTTAGGGGTGCTGAAGGCAGGCGGTGCTTATTTACCTATTGATCCCAAATTACCTCTTGACCGAGTTCAATACTTGTTGGAAAACAGTAAAACCAGGGTTGTTTTAGTGCAGCCGGAATTTGAGATAGCTTTAAATGATTATCTATTAATCAATATCGATGATTCAAACATTTATCAAAATGATCCGTCAAATCTTGAAAATATTAACCGGATTGATGATTTAATGTACGTTATATATACCTCGGGCAGTACCGGTAAACCTAAAGGGGTAAAGGTCTGCCACAGAGGAATTATAAACTATATTAACTGGCGTAAAAATGAATACAATCTAAATCAAAATGATATAACCCTGCAACCACTATCTTATTCATTTGATGGTTTTGGCTCGAATTTGTATTCAAGTCTTTTATCACAGGGTGAACTATATTTGCCAAATGAAGAAAAGTTCAGGGATTATGGATTTTTAGGTAAATTAATTGAAAGAGAAGAAATTACTTGTATCAGCTTGGTTCCTTCAATGTATAAAGCTATCCTTGAGAATTCTAAAAACTCAAAATTAAGTTCGCTAAAGTATGTAGTATTGGCTGGAGAAAAGGTGGATAATGAATTAATTGAGATGAGCCGGAGTTTATATCCAAGTATTGAATTAATTAACGAATACGGGCCAACTGAAAATTCCGTTACCGCTACCGCGTTAAAAGGAATAACTGTTGAAAATTCTTCATCTATAGGAAAGCCTATTGCTAATAATCAGGTTTATATTGTAAATCAGGATAATAATTTAATGCCCATTGGTTTTTGCGGAGAAATTTGTTTATCAGGAGATAGTTTAAGCCGTGGATATATTGACGACCAGTTAACCAATCAAAAATTTGTGGAAAATCCATTTATGGATGGTCAAAAAATGTATAAAACCGGCGACCAGGGCAAATGGCTTAATAATGGTGAAATAGAGTTTTTGGGACGTATAGACAATCAAGTAAAAATATCAGGTTATCGTATAGAATTATCGGAGATTGAAAATGTATTATTGGGACATACAGATGTAAAAGAGGCTACCGTTGCTGTCAACGAAAAATTAAACAGCCAAATATTAGTTGCTTTTTATGTACCTAATAATCCCGGTAAGCAATTGGATTTAAAGGAATATATGTCAAATAAACTGCCTTCTTATATGGTTCCTAATAGAATTATTGAAATTAGTTCAATACCGTATAATGATAACGGAAAGATTGATAAAATTTCTTTATTGCAAAACATGGAAGATGATGATAGTACAAATGAAGATTTTATTGCTCCATCAAATGAAATTGAAAAGAGAATTGCAGCGGTCTGGGAAAATGTATTAGGTGTTAAAAATATTGGCTTACAGAGCAATTTCTTTGACATGGGAGGTAATTCTTTTAATGCATTAACAGTTGTTAGCCAGGTCGATGGACTTTTTGAACTTCAAGATATTTTTGATTATCCGGTTTTGGGAGAATTAGCTCAAACTATAATTAATAGATTAAAAGAAGAAAATAGCAATGATTTTGTAAATGTTGTTTCAGAGGTAGCTGTAGTATCTGAAAAAGATGTACTGCCTGAAATAAATCAATCGAAAAAAGCAACGTATATTTTTATCCCTTATGGCGGTGGAACATCAATAGTTTACCAGCCTTTAGTTAAAGCTATGGAAAAAATATCGAATGAACATAACTCGATTGTACTTGATTTACCGGGACACGATTACGGTAAAAGAATTGCTAATTTTAAATCAGTAGAAGAAACTGTCGATGAATTTATCTTTTATCAAAAAGAAAAATTGATAAGCGGACCTATAGTAATTTACGGTCATTGTGGAACAGGGGTATCTATAGGGTTAGAATTGGCATACAGATTGGAACGGTTAAATTTAGACTTGAAAGCGTTATGTATCGGATCGGGAGTTCCTGTAATAGCTTCAAGTTCCCAGTGGGATGATATTAAGAAGGAATTTAATAAGGGTACTGATCAACAAATTTTTGATAATATCATAAAAACGGGTTTTGAAGCAGAAGTTACACCCGAACAAAAAGATTTCGTAGTCAAATGCATTAGACATGATGGAATTATCACAATAGATTTTCTTAATAAAATTGAAAATAAAGAAAATGGTAAATTTAAAGTTAAATGTCCGATTTATGCTGTTTATGGAGATAATGACCCCGCTATTAGCAATCCTGTTGAGGTTTACAAACGATATTTTGAATTTGCCGATCAGGTAGAAATGAAAATGTTACATAATGCAGGACATTATTATATATCCAGTCACGCAGATGAATTGGCAAAACTATTAAAAAGTATTCACGATTAAGAAATATTTATTGTTTGGAGGACCAAATGGGAAAGCAAATTGACTGTATCTTAATTGGATATAATGAAATGGAGTTTGAAGTAACTGAAAAGCGGTTACGTTCAATGGGAGCAGAATCGGGAGCGTACAGAGAACTAAATCTTGGGTTTATAAATTATCAAAATAAGCCTTATACAGCGCAAGGTGTTTTTAATCTGTTTTATAATGAGGAAACGGATAACAGCGGTATGGGGCCATTTAGACCTGGAAATATGTTTAGTGCGGCAATAGCCTATTTAGGTACATATTTACAAAAGCATAACTATAGTTATGCTTTTGTAGATTCATTTCAACAGCAGAAAAATGACCTGAAAAAGTTATTGGAAGAAAATGAAGTACTTAGTATTGCAATTACAACTACTTTATATCTTGAAGTTTTTCCGATTATGGAAATTGTATCCTTTATAAAAAAATATAATAAAACAGCTAAAATTTTAGTAGGCGGACCTTTTATACGGATTCAGGCAAGGAATCATGATGAACAATCTCTTAATAACTTATTAAAAATAATTGGTGCAGATATTTATATAAATAGCCATCAAGGAGAGAATACACTTATAAATGTAATTTCAGCACTAAAAAATCAAAAACCTCTTCAAGATATTTCTAATATCTATTATAGAGATACCAGCCCAAATTTTGTCTGTACCGATATAAGTATTGAGAATAATACTTTAAATGAAAATTTCGTAAATTGGGGCTTGTTTGGAAATTATGTAAAAAAATACGTGCCGCTTAGAACGGCTTATTCGTGCCCTTTTAGTTGTGCTTTTTGTAGTGCTCCGAAAAATCAGGGTAAATATCAGACAATGGACGTAGAGGTAATTGAAAGAGAACTTGATTATTTACATAAGATTGATCCATACTTGCATCTGAGTTTTATCGATGATACCTTTAATTTCCCTCCGGAAAGATTTAAGAGTATTTTAAAGATGATGATAAGAAAGAAATATAAGTTTACCTGGGATTGCCCTTTCAGGTGTCAATATGCTGATAGAGAAACTCTTCAAATGATGGTGGAAAGTGGATGTAAAGCAGTCTTCCTGGGTATTGAATCGGGCAGCCAGATTATGCTTGACAATATGAACAAAAATGTCAAAGCTGAGCAATTGATGGA